>JAGGRS010000213.1 GCA_021159475.1 Candidatus Methanophagales archaeon | reverse complement strand
AATTCGACCTCTCTTCTTGCGAACAGCGCTTTACATCCAAGCTTCTTGGCTAAAGCAAGAATGAAACAATCAGCCAGCGAGATTCGCACTTATACTTTGCTGCAAATTCGATAAGCCACCCTGTCTTCCATACCTCTAAATAACCGGATGCTAAGAGTTTTTCTGCCCTTTTGTTTCCTTCTTCCCAGCCAATCTTCCTGCAAAGCACGTATTTGACTTCAGTAATTGCAATCTCTGTCGTATGAGCGTCAATCAAGTTGTTCAACAGTGCATCACGAATAAATATCCCTTTTTCTGATTGTAAAAGCAACTCTATCAAGACACCGGCATCAAAGACCAAAGTACCTGCTATATCTCTCCTCATCCTTTCTCCTCTCTTCGTATAGCTCCTTTAGGACTGCATCTGTATCTCCGGGTATGGGTGTGCAAGCCTCTAATAAAAGCCTGGGATTCTTGCCTTTCCTGCCACGCAGCAAAAACTTTATCGCCTCATCGAAATCCACTCTCCTCCCAAGCTTCGTCTGTAGCTCGGCTGCAAATCTCAACAACTCCAGTTTTACATCCTCACTAACTGATATTGTAGGCATAATATAATACATAATTTGTAAGTGTTATAAAACTTGTGGTATTCTTCAATGTTTAATTTTAATATACAAATGCATTCTACAATCAGCCCATGGAAGCAAAAGCCACGCCTGATTTTTCGACTTCAGGGAAGCTTTACCAAAGAGCCAGAACTTTCACATTCCCTTCAGGGAATGGAACGCCAAAGGCGTTCTGAACGACTGATCATCGGGGCAAAGACGATGCAGGCCTGGCGACTCAAACTTGACTTCGAGCACGAGGATGTAATCATAGACCCAAGAGTAACAAGAATTCGTCTCCTGCTTCTTCAAATGATGCTCGCGAAAGGCATAACGCCAATATGAGCTCGCGAAGCTGTGGCGAAACCGGAGATTGGGGCTTGGATTGAGATTGTTCGATAGAATATTAATAACATTAGCTTCTTTTAAATATGGCTGAAAGTCTCATGTTCAAAAGAATAGAAATTACCCCGAAAAAGCTCGGCGGCAAGCCTGTAATCAAGGGCACCAAGATTCCTGTTCATCTGATTCTGGAGATGCTTGCGGAAGGAATGAGCGCAGAGGAAATCCTAAAAGAGCATCCAGAGCTTGAAAAGGAAGATATTAGAGCAGCAATCGGTTATGCTTCGCGTATCTTGAGTAAAGAGGTGCTGTATGAGGTTCCTGCTCGATGACAACGTTCCATACAGTCTCAAGTCATGGCTTGAAGAAAAGGTATTCAAAGCGGTCAAGTTATTCGAAGTCGGGCTGAAAGGAGCGGAAGATGAGAAGATGTGCCAGATAGGATAACACGCCTGATGGAGAGATTTTTTGAGACCGTAAAGGAGAAGGAAGGTCTAATCGTGGTTAAACCCGGGAAAATTAGGGTGTTAAAGGTAGCGCAATTTAAAAAATACTTGCTGGAACTGCGACTGGCACCCCTCAACCACCTCTCAGAGCGGCAGGAAAATTAGTTACATTCTACAATCGTGTCGAAATCTGAAAGCAGAGCAAAACATGAAAGCAGGAAACCCGCATATTCGGCATGCGTCTCCTTAAATAAGAGGAGAAAATGAATATGAGGGAAAAAATGGAAGTTAATAGAGAGCGAACCGATGCTAATAACTTTCGTATACGGTCCGATAAATTCGGGTAAAACAGAACTTTTTAACCATGTGATAGGGCAGTTACAAGATAATGTCGTATTTTATGTGAACTGTTTGTTGAGCCGTTGAGGCGGCGGAGGCGGTTCGTGAGAGCGCAAAAAGAAAGCGAGAAACTATCACAATATTTATATTCGTTTCAACATCTATATTAAAACGATAATATGACAACCAGACTGCAGCCCGGGATGAAGGCATCGGAAAAAGCTGGCTTAGCTCTCGCTTTGCTAACCGCGATACTTCTGCTTGGTCTTGCCCTCTTTTCGCTGATTGTGGACACGATTATAAAATTCAACTTATACGGCATCCTGATTGATTTAATCTTCTTGGGCATCGGCATCATTTTAGGCTATTCCTCCATTCGCATCTACAGGAAATCCGCCTATTACGAAGGCTTGGTGCGTTCCGCATTTGACGAAGGGATATATACGCGATTGGAGCCGGTGCTGAGGAAAATTGCCGAGACGAGTGTTGAAATGGAAGACATAGAGAGTCGGTTGAATAAAATAGACCGCATGGTTCAAACGGTGATAGAGGAGCAGGCGAAGCTGGAAAAGAGCCCACAGGTAGCCCATGCGGGAGTAGAAAGAGCCATCGCTCCCGGAACTTCTATTGGCTTCGTAGTAAAAGCGATATTCTTAACCATAATCACGATGTCGGGATTCCTGTTCATGATATACACCTCAATTGGTATGGTTCATTTTGCTACACTCATCTTTTATATCCTCTGGTGGTTGCTCATAACGTCTGAATACAAACTCTTTGATAATACTACCGCATGGGTGATGGTCTTTATGCCCATCCTTCTGGTTCCCGTTAGCTTCATGATTCTCGATGCCTTCATGGAGATAAACAACGTAATCGCCCTCTTTTATGCACTGCTCGCTTTATACGCCTTCTTATACTTCTCGTGGGCGGTATATGAGACGAGAGGGACGATGCCGTTCAACCTCAACCTCGTAAGGTATATCAAATATAAACACAGATGAAGAAAAAACGAAAAACTTTTAAAGTGATACAGAGCTATACAAACATGATGGAAAAATGGACAAAAAAGTATTTATCGCAATAGCTGCGGTAGGGGTAATAGTAGTAATGGCAGGCTGTGTTGGGGGACCGCCTGAGGTGACGCCGCCACCAGCGATAACGCCAACGCCCACAGCGACACCACCCGCAGTAACAACGCCCACTGCCACGCCCTCGCCCACGCCAGCACCTGCGGTCGCAGCAGCGGTAAGCTGTGACATGTGCCACGAGAGGGAGAAGACTACCAATCTGGAGGCTCATGTGAAAGGAGGACTACTGGTGAATGGGAAACCCGGCTGCTTCGACTACGCAGGCAAGCCGAATCTCGCGAGTGGCTGTCATGGCGTAGCGAATGCCACCGTGCATTCTGTCCATCCAGCTAAGGTTGGATGCGTAGTATGTCATGGTAGCAGGGAGAACCCCAAGATTCCCGCGAAAGGACCGGGTGGTACAACCTGTGAGCTGTGCCATGACCCACATAACCCGACCAAGCCGAGCAACGGGAACCTCGTAACTATACACCTTGGAAGAGGCAAGAAGTGCACAGTTTGCCATGTTGGGGAAATATCAACGATACACGGGCTGAAGTAAAACAGCCCTGCCCTCTCTTTTTTATTATCTACCCCTTTAACCTTTAAGATAAAGAGTGGTGGGCAAGGCTAATGAGCAACGGGACTGAGGAGCTAACCGCGGTAGAAATTAAAGCGGAGCAGGATTATGATTGTGAGTATTGCAATAAAAGCGATGCCGACGTCAAAAATGTGAATCGGTAAAGTTAAGACCGATAACATCCCTGTCCCGGATGCGGACATCTTTGGTGCTGGCGTTGATGATGTGGCTGTAAAACTCCCTGTTTTTGCTCCCGTTCCTTCTTCTCCGTAGCTTTCGCTCTCTTCAACGAAGAATAATCTTACTATGCCCGTGCCGGGAATTGTAACCTTATAAGTACCGGGCAGGTCCCTCTTCACATGAAAAACAAGCGTTTTTGATTCCATGTGCCCAAGAGTGACCGTTTCTTCAGCTTCTTTTTCTCCGTTTATTACCACCGTGACCTTATCTGTCCCCCTTATCCCTGTATTTTTTACCGCTACCGATATTGATACAGGCTCGCCTGGCATTACCTTAAATCTGTCTATACTGACATCGGTCACGGTAAAAATCGGGCGTTTTACCTCCTCCGGGCTCGGTCTTATCGTTATCTCCGGCGGTTTCTCTTTTTCTATCACACCTTTCGGGTGCACGAAGAATACGATGCTCCTTTCCTCCTTTCTCGAACTGGCGAGGGATTTTGTTACCACTTTAGCCGATGCGAGTTTACCACTCTCTATCTGTTCCTCGATAGAATCCCCACTTTCTATCTTTTCTATCGCTTCCCTCGTCTTCGTATCGTCCACGCGGTCGTATGCATATATCCCGAGTTTGTATTTACCATACAGCCACCAATCCGGGATTTTCTTCGTGTATTCCACATAATCATCCCAGGCACGATAATTATTGCGTTCCACTTTCTTTGTGTCCATCGCGACCACGTGCCCCTTCGGGTCTTCTATGACGAAATAGAAATCAACTGATACAAATCCATAATGATTTACACCTCGCATCTCCACATATACCTTCAGCGTGTCACCGTGCGTGAAACTGTGATTCCGTGGCACGTAATCCCCTAAACCCTTTACCTCTGAAACCACCGCCGCATTTACCGCACTTGCCACCGTAGTAACTGCTGAAAAGTATAATAACAGGAATAGTAACAATAAGAGGGCGGTTGCAGGTCCCTTCCTTTTCCATACTCTCATTTTTTTCACTCTTTACTTCTTTCGCTTCTTTAACCTTGACCAAACTACCATCGCCAGTCCGAGAGCAGCAAAAGCAAATATTAGCTCAAAGCCCGGCTGTGCCTCTACCTTTGCCTCTACCTGTGTCCTCGACGACAGCGCTGGATCCGCACTTGCACCATCCTCCTTTACTGCTTCTTGCGATTGAGACGAAGTGGCAGTGGCAGTGGCAGTGGCAGGTGCAAGTGCAGGTGAATGCGTAGATGAATTGCCACTTGAGTTCTTGATGCTGAGCGGTGGCGTTGTCGCCGTGATAATGTTCACCGTCTTCGTATCGTAGTATCCCTTTCCATCGGATGCGGTCACCGTATATTCGCCCGGTCTTGCAGAGACAGTGCTGAACGAGACGTTAAAAGTGCCATCTTTCTCCACGAAAGCGAGCTTCGGCTTCAATTCCACCGGTCCTTCCACCGTGATTACGATTGTAGAACCCTCAGCCCTGTTCGTATAACCACTGACCACGATATTATCACCGAGCAGCACGTCTTCTATATCGTTAAGTCTTACCTCGGGATTCTCCACCTTTATCGCGTTTATGCATAACAGGTCGTCACTGCCCGCCGCATTAATCGTTCTATCCTTTAATATCGCTATGATTTGTTCCTGCGTCTTTACAGCGAGCGAACCTGAATAATTGCTCAGGACGGCTGTCAGGTTTTTACTGCCCGATGTCCCCCATACCCCGTCCCGTCCATAACTGAGCACCGCTATCAAATATGTCCCGGTGTCGGCATCATCGTCAACCCTTATTTTATCTTTAAAACCACCATCTGAGTCTGGCGAACAGATTGAGTGCGTGAGCCCCGGAGCGCGGGATACAGTATCTACGGAGGATAATCCATGTCCACTCCCTCCCTTCGGACTGATTGTCAGGATGTCCACTCTGCCACCGCCGGGAGCGTCGCCTTTTATCTCAAACTCATCGCCGAGGGCGACAACTTTTTTGTTCAGCGTTGCGCTCAAACCCCCCTGCATTAGCAATACGGTCACGGATGCATCCGGCGGGTCGCTATCCGGGTTTGAGTGTGGCAATACCCATATCCCTATCTCATACGAGTCGGGTTGGTATCCGGCGGTTCGCCATGTGCAATTGAACCCTTCAACTTCCGCATCTGTCTTAATTACCTCGTCATCCACCTTCACCGTTATGTTATCGCCCGAGTTTGCGGAACCGTTGATAATAACAGGTTCTCCTACATAATACTTCGTTTTATCAACACTGACGGTTGCCCGGAACTCCTCTATTTCCACAGTCTCCGCTGATTCGATATCAGCATCGGTGTCGGTTGCGCTGATCTCATAGATGCCCGGCTCTGTGAAATACGCTATCGCCCTGTAATTGCCATCCTCATCAGTTCGTCCGGCGATATGATGTCCAAGACTCTTCCTTTTTATAGCACCTTGCTCATATACAAACTCCGCAAACTCCACATTCGCCTCTGCACCCCTCGTCACGTTCAGACTGAAATTTGTGAATCCGTAAGTAGTTGAAATGTTGAAGATTACATCCTTATTAACCGCCTGCTTCTCTACATCCGCTTCTATTGTAATGCTTCTCTTCTCTACGCTGAATGTTTTTGATGCGCCTTCTGTATCAAGTCCGTTATTTGTAGCGGGGTCGCTTTTTATGCTGATTTTATATTCGCCAGTATCCAGTTGTGCGGTATTTATCGTTGTTCTGTTGGTTCCGTTAACGAGAGGAACGTTCTCAATCAGTATGGGCACACCTCTCGGATTGACGAGTTTAAAGGAGATATTGGTTGACGAATTGATAATCCAAAGGTTTGTTGATATAACAAAGGTTATATTTTCCCCTTTTACTACTTTTGTGTATTCTCTCCCTCTTACAATAATTTTATTGATGGTTAAAGTGGGTGAGGAGAAAGTTATATTTGTAGTAAGTGCACCATCTTCGCTTCTAACTCTATATCCTCCGGCAACCAGCCCCTCATACTGCTGTGCATAGCGAGAATCAAAGCGTCCTTCAAAAGGTATGATGGGTCCACCCTCCCAGGTCGCCTCTATTGTACCCTTTGGTATTGGCACTCCGGATGCATTGACAAAGTGCAGATTTGTCTCTCCGATGATAGCAACGCCATTATCTCCGATAGAGCGCCCCACATCCGGGCTTACACCCGCATTCGCAACGCCTGATAGGACAACCAATGAAATCAAAACTGCGAATACAACCATACTGGCAGATATTATTCCCTTTTTGCCCATCTTTTACCCCTTTCCCATGTCATCCATCGTTACATTCTCGGAGTTTATGATTTCCACGCAGTCAGAGCCAGCGTCGTTTGCTACCCGCTGTTTTTGTCTCTTGCTCCAATAGCCTGTTATTTTTCCTGCTGTGTTCTTGCAAATCGTTTTTGGAAGTTCCCACCCGACTTCAAAACGCTTTTTCCTGAGGGCTATGAGTATTACAATTATCAGCGCGATTACAGATGCGAAAATTAATAAACGGTGTAAAGGGGGTGATAGCCCGGTATTCGCAGCGGGTGCGGATGTTGGTGTTGGAGTAGGCGTTGGTGTTAATGCTGGTGTTAATGTTGGTGTTATTGTGGGAGTGGGAGCAGGTGTTTCGGTCCGCGGCTTTGGAGTTGAAGAGACAGCCGAAGGTGACCCGGATCGCTCTGGACTTGACTGAGCGGTTTCCCTCGCCTTCGACTCCACGGATACCGCGTATATCATATTCCTGTAAAACTTACCCTCGACAACTACTTCCTCGTTTATCCTTATATCCTCTATCTCACCGCCATATTCCACATCTATCGCTCCTGTCCCATCTTCAATCTTCAATTTCGTTTTCCCAGGCGTGAGTTCTATCCGTTTCACCTCCCCTTTTATACGCACGAAGTGGTCATAATAATACTCCGAATAGGCTTTCAGCTCCGCAACAGATACATCCTTGTAGCCATGCTCTGCATAAGAACGCAATTTAGTGGCATAAATTATTCCCCCACCGGCGTATATCCCACTTACTACCACACGTTCTCCCATTTGGAAGAGGCTCGTGTCGCCACTACTGCAGACCTGTATCGTCCCCGAGCCATCGTCTATTGTCAGGATGCTCGTGTCTCCCGACTCGTAAGTATGCATATTGCATGTCTCAACGTTACTGGAGACGGTTACGATAACACCTGTAATCGTCACCTCTTCGCCTATATATGCATCATCTATACTGGAAATGCGCATTCCCACAACTCCGCCCGGCATGACCGATAAAAATATAGTTGCCATTACGATGGTCACGATTACCGCTTTCATCTCCTCTACCCTCTCCTTTTATATACAGTATCCGAAACTCCCGCTCACGAATGGGAAAAGTTTGCGGATTTTCGGTATTTCGCTAATTTTTGGTTCGGAACCACCCGCTGTTCGGAATATATATGGGATATATTCAAGTGTTAAATATGAAACATACATATAAGAGTTTTTCGCTTTTTTCAGGGTAGCATCAATTGATGGCAAAATGTGAATGATATTTTAATAAATCTTGAGACCCAATAATGAATAAAATAAGGAGATGAAATTAAAGCTATTTGCATTGTTCGCGATGGCGAGCCTCATTGCGACCGCAACCATTGGGATATGCGAAGGGGGGAGGGATAAAGAGGTGATACCACCAAATACCGCTGGATTCTTATCCGGGGGATGGCATCCCGCGCCTGAGTGCGTTCAGTGCCACGTCTCGCTTCTTTCCGAGGATACACTGCGCGCAAAGCTCGGGTCATGCCAATGTCACGGTAAAGCATACACCACCGGTGGGAAGATAGACCGTGAAGAAATCAGGAAGAAGGCACACGGCGTTAAGGTCTGTATTGATTGTCACGTAGGAACCGGAATAGCTACGGGAGAGATTACCTCTAAAGGAATCCATCGTGTCCACGTGAGTGTGGATTGCCAGGCATGCCATGGCGAAAGGGAGAATGTAACAATACCGGAGAAGAGAAATTGCGATTCCTGCCATCCCGGTGACGCTCATTCCGTTCACGGTAATAAAACTGGCGATTTATGCGTCGTCTGCCATGGCTCGTTCGGGATAAAATATAAAGAGGAGGGCTATCAACTAAAGGAGGGGGTACCGGTGGAGAAGAAGAGGGAAGAAATAAGTTATCCCACCATCTCCAATATATTGAAAGCGCTGACGGAACTTATATTCAAATTCAAAACAGTGTGAAAGATGAAGAATTAGCCCAACTCAGGCATTTTTGTTTTATTTCCTCTTTAATTGAAAGACGTAAACAAACTCCCTCTTATCGGCTGGGGGGATGGATTGTAAAATTCGTTCAACTTCGTCCCTCGTTGCTCCACTTGCAATTTATTCCTTTGACACCAGTACCTCAGTCGCCTTTATCACCGCCTCCACTTTATCGCCCTCTTTCAATTCGAGTTCTTCCGCCGCTTCTTTCGTTATCACCGCCGTTATAACGGCTGGCGCAGCAACTTCTATTCGCACGGTGGATGCGATTTCGCCTTTCTCCACACTTTTTACAACTCCTTTAATCCGATTCCTCGCACTTATCTTCGTAAAAACCGCCTCCCAACCTATTTCATCCCGCGCCACGCTATTCAAATACCGTTTATAACGTTCATATTCACGTAAAATCTCCTCACCCTCAGCCGTTAATCTCGTGCCACCACCGCCCTTTGGACCACCCCTGTGTGTGCTCACAACAGGACTGCCTATTGCATCCTCAATTCGTTTGAGGTGTTCCCACGCCGTTCGATAAGGAATGGAAAGCTTCTCCGCCGCTTTTAATATAGAAGAGGAGTTACGAATCTCCGCAAGCAACTGTGCTCGCCCTTCACCCAATATCGCTCGCCCCTTGAACTCTATCCACTGCTTATGCCCCGATTCGTATTTTCTCTTCACCTCTATTTCTTATATATTCATCCCACTCTTTAAGTGCTTTTCGATGAGCGAGCAAAAAACCGAAAAGTTTTTATAGCGAATGGTATACTCCTGCATATCGGTGATG
>JAGGRS010000080.1 GCA_021159475.1 Candidatus Methanophagales archaeon | reverse complement strand
GGTATTCAGTATTTCACGCTCTCGGAGATAGAGCCACGTATATGGTTCATGTTAACTGGCTGTAACTTCCGCTGTCGCGGCTGCTTCAGACCCGCGAGAGATGGTGGAGGCACTTTACTGAGTGCGGAAGAGGCTTTGGAGCGTGCTGAGCGCGCCTGTATGAAGTATTATGGCAAACTTCCAGCAAAAGCGATGATTACAGGCGGTGAACCAACACTCAATCGCGATTTCCTCATTGACCTCGTATCGGGTTTGCGAGATAAGGGCTTTAATGAGATTGTCCTGATGTCCAATGGTTATGAACTCGGGCGGGAAGGCAACGGCAATTACGCCGCTGAACTCGTCGATTCCGGGCTGACCGAAGCGCATATAGACATCAAAGCGTTCTCTGAGGACATCCACAGGTGGTATACGGGGCGCTCAAACAAACCGGTTTTGAGATGCGTGGAGCTATTACATGATACCGGGGTAAATCTTCTTGTCCAGACCGTTTACATACCCGGTATAGTGGAGGAGAGCGAGATAGAGCAGATAGCAAAATTCCTGTCATCAATAGATAGGGGGATAAAATACAGAATAAACCCCTTCGCTCCCGCATTCGCTTATGAACGCGTGAGCCGCCGTCCCACAATAGAAGAGATGGAGAATGCTTACAGGATTGCTTCCCGCTATCTTGAGAATGCGATTATAAGCAGGAGTTGTTATCGGGAATTCCCCACTCCACCACCACAGGAGACATGGATAACCGTATATCCCGATCCCGACCTCACAATCAGGCGTAGAACAATGAGAGACCAGGAAGAGGACAGGATTTCGTGGCTCGCGCAAACAAAAGGTATAAGAAGAGAGGAGATACTCCAGGCACTGGAACGAGCGCGAGATGAGCCATCATATCGGAGTGAGCTGGAGCGGCTAATAGCCTCACGGAGTGGGATTAGCACAAAGCGGAATAAGGCTTAGTTATTGGCTATTCCCGTCCATTGTGAATACGAACGCGTATTGGGTGGTGGTTTGTAGCTCCCTTCTCAACTTCCTCACATCCTCACGATAAATAAAAATCTCATCGCATCCTTGCCCCTGCCCTTGCTCACTGCTCAGTCCCAGTATCTTCCTTACCACCTCACACTCTATCTTACCCCTTATCCTCGATATCCCGCGCCCATAGTCGGAAGTGAGTTCTATGTATATCGGGATTTGTAACCTTTGATACGCCTCCTCCGGTATCAGGCTCGCAATCCTCTTTAGCTCTCCCTTCCTTATGCGCTGAATGCTGTTGTCCCTACCGCGAACTGCGGGCTTATCTTCACGCATAAGTGCAGCAAGTGTCTTCCTCTCCGCCGGTAAATGCCTGTTCAGTGCACGAATTGCCTTCGTTATCACTCGCTCATTCTCTCTCAGTGGCATATTATCATTATTCTATTTCTTATTGAAGATGTATTAAGTGTGATAGCGCAATAATGGTGAACATCACGGGTAAGGTATTGCGAATTACACCGCTGAAGGAAGCAGGAGCAGATGAGAATAAGAAGAAGGTTGCCGCCGACCTCATCGTCGCCGATGCCTTTGATTACTGGCGTGTATCTCTCCGGGATGATAAGACAGAACTTGCAGATGAGCTGAGAGAGGGTGATGTGCTGAGGATAGAGAATGCGCGAATAGTAGCGGAGAAGCGCGTATATGCCGGTAAATACAGTAATATAATCCGGGTTCCCACACGTATAGATGCTCTTAGCCGTATGAAGCCGCAGAATCTTACCGTGCTCGCCGTTGCGAGACCAGAGAAGGGGCGAGTCTGTGTTGCGGGCATAAATGAGCATGGTGAATGGATAAGACCGCAGGGCGTTTATGAAGCCGATGTCTTCTCATCCCCCGGCACAGAGAGATTCAGAAACCTGTGCATATCAAAGATATACGTTGATGCATGGCGCGGTAGACACCCAAGAAGGGAAGACCGGTTCTTTATCTACGGTGAGGGTGTGAAGCGTGAACTGAGCGAAGCGGAGAAGAGGGAATTCCTTGCACGGTATGTTGATGCCTCTGTTGATGCGGTATTCAAGAACGGCAGGAGTCTGGGCTTGATAAAGCCCCGCATTCTACACGTGTATGAGGCAACAGCAACAGATAAAGATAAGGAGCACGAGACCTATATCAGATTTAACTTCAGGGATTCTAACGGCAGGATATACCGTAGGTGGTCATGCAGATGCAGTGCCTTTTATAAACTCTGGAATGACTTCAAGCGGCGGCATCGGTTCTCTTATAGCTGGCGGATACACAGGTATCTCAGGAAGAACGATACTTATCTCGCAATCGGGCTTACTTATACCGATTATGGTGTTGAACGTCTGGAATATGGTGCCTATCCGATGATAGTGGGTGTGCATGTGGTGAAGAGAGGATGAGCTTGAGTTAGGGGTGTAATCCGAGATGGAGAAAGAGGTGAAGACGAAGGAAGAAGTATTTGAAGTGATAAAGAATCGAGATGTGAAATTCGTCGGACTCTGGTTCACCGACATCCTGGGGAGATTGAAGAGCGTTTCTATTCCAGTTTCCGAATTAGAAATCGCATTTGACGAGGGTGCGGGTTTTGACGGCTCATCGATAAAAGGGTTTGCAAGGATTGACGAAAGCGACATGGTCGCAAAACCCGACCCTGCAACATTTCAAATCATTCCATGGCAGTCAAGAGGGAATAAAGGGGCAGTAGTTGCGAGGATGTTCTGCGATATTCGGAATCCTGATGGTAGCCCTTATGAAGGCGACCCGAGGTATATATTGAAGAGGTGCCTGGAACGGCTGGAAAAAGAATACGGCTATACCTTTTATATCGGTCCCGAACTGGAATACTTTTATTTTAAGAACGAAAAAAGTCCAGAGGTGCTGGATGAGGGCGGATACTTCGACTTGACTACGCTGGATGCAGGAATCGAGATGCGGAGAGAGACAATCTTAATGCTGGAGGCAATGGGAATAAAAGTGGAGTATAGCCATCACGAAGTTGCGCCCTCGCAGCACGAGATAGACCTCAGATATAAGGATGCGCTGACGATGGCAGACCAGGTAATGACCTATCGAATTGTGGTAAAGGAGATAGCACGGCAACACGGATGTTATGCCACATTCATGCCAAAGCCCATCTTCGGTGTGAATGGCTCGGGAATGCACGTGCATCAATCCTTATTTAGCGGTGATAGAAATGCTTTCTTCGATCCGGATGACGAATATCACCTGTCCGATGTAGGCAAGAGCTATATCGCAGGATTGCTTAAACACGCACCAGAAATAACAGCCGTTACCAATCAGTGGATAAATTCGTATAAGCGGTTGGTTCCGGGATATGAAGCACCTGTATACATTACATGGGCGCGTCGCAACCGCTCCACACTCGTTCGTGTGCCGATGTATAAGCCCGGTAAAGAGAAAGCGACACGTGTTGAATTCCGCAGTCCCGACCCTGCATGCAATCCTTACTTGGCGTTTTCTGTGATGCTCGCTGCTGGCTTGGCCGGGATAAAGAACAGGTATGAGTTGCCGCCGCCTACGGAGAAGGATGTTTACCTGATGAGTGATGAGGAAAGGGCGAAGGAAGGAATAAAAACGCTGCCAGGGAGTTTGATTGAGGCAATTACACTGACAGAGAAGAGTGAACTGGTGAGGGAAGCATTAGGCGACCATATCTTCAATAACTTCATCACCTCTAAGAAGGTTGAATGGGACAGGTATCGTGTGAACGTGACGGAATGGGAGTTAAAGGAGTATTTATCGGTGCTGTGACACTCTTTCTCTTTTTTTCAGACCGAGCTTGCGAACAACACAAGATATTTATTATAATAACATAGACATAGGGTAAGAGGGACTTATGAAATTACAACTGCGGTTCCCACCGCATTTACATGGCGTGCCGAATACGGCAGAGGTAATACTGGAGACCGGAGCGAGAATGAATATAGAGCGTGCGTATGTGGATGCAGTGCGAGGTGAACTTATCATTGATGTTCCTCGCGATAAGGTCGAGCGTGTAATGGAACTTTTCAAGCAAAGAGGTGTGGAAGTGCGCAGATTGGTGAAACTGATTGCGTGGGATGAGGACAGGTGTATCCATTGTGGCGCTTGTATCTCGGTCTGTCCATCGCATGTATTCAAGTTCGACCATACATGGCGGCTAAATCTGGAAGAGGAGAAGTGTATCAAATGCGATGTGTGCGTAAGGGCATGCCCCGTGTGCGCTCTGGCTTCCACTTCCATTAACGATAACAATGGTTAAACCGTGCGAACGAATGCGCATTTAAGTGTATGTGCGGGCACGCTCTCGGTCGTCACCCTTGCCGCCAGCCAGACCCCCGATGCCTTCCTCCGCATCGCCACCCTGCGAGCGCCGAACGTTCATGGTGAGTCCGCTCCCTTCCGGGCCTAAACCGGTATCCATGACAGAGATATGGCAACAAACCCTCCAGCTTGCCACCATATCACCGCCGACCCCGCAGGACGATGTCTCATCGTAGTGCACCGAGCTGGAACTGACGACCAGAGCGCCTCCCTCGAGCTTCGCCCCTCGCATATCGGCGTTTTCGAGTGACAGAGGACGTCGAACCCTCCAGGCTAGCCCGCACAATTAGAATATATAATGCACCATCTTAAAAAAGTAAAAATCTTAACCATTACCGGCGTTAGCATCCATCTTCAAGTCCAATTGCTTCTCCAGCTCCTTGTATCTGTTCCTTATAGTAATCTCGGTCGTGCCCATCACATGAGCTATATCCTTCTCTGTGCGGTATTCACCACCCATAATGGCGGCGATATAAATTGCCGCTGCCGCTGTCCCTATCGGTCCCCAGCCTTTCGTCGCAATCTCCACACCCTTATCCCTCTTTATTATCTCTATCGCCTTCTCCCTGATTGCGGGACTCAAGCCCAGCTCGGAACAGAATCGTGGTATAAAGAGCGCGGGGTCAGCCGGTGCAAGCTTAATCTCCAATTTCCGTAGCAGGAAGATATAAGCCCTCCTTATCTTCTTCAGCGGACTCCTCGATACCTCCGCTATCTCTTTCAGTGTTCTTGGCACACCGTATTGCCTGCATACGATGTATAGCATAGCAGATACGAGCTCCTCTATGCTCCGCCCCTTTATCAAATTCTCCCGCGCCGCTCTCCTATACAGGACAGAAGTAGCCTCTTTGATATTCGCCGGCAGCTTAAGCGCGCAAGCCATTCGGTCAATCTCAACGAGTGCGAATGTGAGCGTCTTCTCGTTACTGTCTATATTCACCCAGCGCACACGCCTTATCCCCGGGGGCATTACCGGCGTTGGCGTGCTCAACCCCTTGTCATGTATCCGGTAGCTCATACCAGGACCCGTCCTTATTCGCCTGGAAGCCTGCTCTGCATCGAAAGCACGCCACTCCGGTCCGGTATCCACGAGATTCTCCGCTATTATCATGCCACAATCGGCGCAATAAACCTCCGCATGCCTCATATCTGACAC
Organism: Candidatus Methanophagales archaeon; assembly: GCA_021159475.1. Taxonomy (GTDB): domain Archaea; phylum Halobacteriota; class Syntropharchaeia; order Alkanophagales; family Methanospirareceae; genus G60ANME1. The sequence goes on along the minus strand of JAGGRS010000080.1, from coordinate 4,218 downwards.
GACGTTCTTTGACCCGCATTCAGGACAGCTCCTTATCTCCTTCGTCATCACCCTAACATATATGCTCCCTTATAATATAAAATGTGGGGCTGAAGGATGATAAAGGATGCATTGAGGTCAAGATTCAGGGGTGCACTGGTGGGCAGTGCCGTGGGGGACGCACTGGGCGCGCCGGTGGAGGGCTGCACGATAGAAGAGGTCGGTTCATTTTATGAGAACGGCTGGGAGTTGAAATCGCACTATACAGATGATACAGAGATGATGATTGGGGTTGCGGAATCACTGATAGAGAGGCATGGTTTTGATGGCGCTGATATGGCACGTAAGTTCATACGGAATTATCATGCATGGCGTCATTATGGACCGGGAACGAGGGCGGTTTTGAAGTGGCTTGAAGCGGGCGAGCATTGGGAAGTGGCATCGAAGCGAGTATTCAATGGTGAAGGCTCCTACGGTAATGGCGCCGCGATGCGAATCGCACCCATCGGGCTATTTTATCACGATGATGTGGATACGCTATGGGAAATAGCACATAAAGCGAGCCATATAACGCATTCCCACGTGCTTGGTAAGGAAGGCGCAGCTATTCAGGCTTATTCCGTCGCCCTCGCACTTCGCGGGCAGAGGGAGGGGATGCTAACCTGTCTTGGGGCGAGAATAAAGGAGGGGATATACCGCAACAAGATATCAAAGATAGAACGGCTCATGGATGCGGACAGGGAGTTATTGATTGAGGAGTTGGGCAACGATGAAGCGGCTTTTAATTCCGTTCCCACCGCTATTTTCTCCTTCTTGCGTTTCCATTCCTTCTATGAGTCCGTCATCTATGCGATCAGTCTGGGTGGTGATACAGATACCATAGGGGCAATGACGGGTGCGATAAGCGGTGCATATTACGGTGAAGAGGCGATACCTCAAGAATGGCTGACCGCGCTTGCGAAGGCAGAGGATGAAGGCGGGAAGGGACTGCGTTACATAGAGTGGCTGGCGGATGAGTTGTATCGTATCAAGTTTAATGTTTAATATTTGTTGATGTCTACTTACATATTTACATCATGGATGGATAAATGAATAATGAAATCAAGGATAAGGAGATGTGATATATGTGGGGAATACACATTGAAGGAGGTATGTGCGAGATGTGGCGTTCCGACGAGGAACCCATTGCCTCCCAGGTTCTCCCCCAAGGACCCGTATGGTAAATACAGGAGGATAATGCGATATGGAAGAGATAGAAGTGCGTGAACTGAAGAGAGTGAAGATGAAGAACCCGATATTAATAGAGGGGCTTCCGGGTGTAGGGAACGTTGGTAAATTGGTAGCTGAGCATATAATCCATGAGTTGCATGCCGAGCGCATCATTGAGATATATTCATGGCATTTCCCGCCACAGGTGCTCGTAAATAGTGATGGCACTGTTCATCTCTGTAAGAACGAGATATATGCCTGGAAATCGGATAAGCATAACCTGCTGATTCTCACCGGTGACCAGCAAAGTGCCACGAATGAGGGGCATTATCTCATTGCTGAACGGCTACTTGAGCTCGCGCAGCAGTATGGTGTATCTCGTATATACACGCTCGGTGGCTATGGTATAGGTCAGTTAGTGGAGCGTCAGGTGGTGCTGGGAGCAGCGAACGAGCCCGAACTGGTGGAGGAGATGAAGCGATACGGTGTGGAATTCAGGGAAGAGGAGCCAGGCGGTAGCATTGTTGGCGCTTCTGGATTACTCCTCGGGCTTGGTAAGATGCGGGGCTTCCCTGCTGTATGCCTGCTCGGACTCACCTCAGGCTATCTTGTGGACCCGAAGAGTGCCCAGGCAGTGTTGAAGATTCTATGTCAGGCATTGGACCTTGAAATAGACATGCAGGCGCTTGAAGAGCGTGCACAGGAGATGGAACGCGTGGTCGAGCGCTTGAAGGAGATGGAGCAGGCGCAGATACCGAAGCGAAGGGAGGAGGAACTGGGGTATATTAGATAGAATCTGGAGTTAGAATCTTGAGAGATGTGGGCATTTTTACCACATCCCCTATCTTTATTCCCACCACATAATCCATGTCCTTCTCCTTCGCAAGGTCCACTATCCTCTGTGTTATCACGCCGTCAAATACCACACTCCTGGCGTTCTCGCTCGCATCTTTCAGCTCCTTCGCAAGGTCCCTTACCGGCGTCTCTTTCACTATGTTCCTGTCCCGATCCAGGAATCGTGCCTTAAATGTGCCCTCAAGCTCCCGCAACTGCGATTTGAAATAATCCACCACATCCACATTGACATCGTCCCCTTCTCCTTCCACTTCTCTGGTCTTCTTTCGCTGTATCACCCTCGGTTGTTCCTGCTCTCTGCCGTAATTCAACTGCTCAACCGGCGTTTTATTATGCAACGCTTTTGTAATCTCCTTGTATGTCATATCCTCCACACTTCTGCCCTCCGGTGATGTGGCGACATAATCAACATCAGCCACCTGTAATAGCTCCTTGAGTATCAGTTCACCGCCTCTATCGCCGTCGAAGAAAGCCGTTACCACCTTCCTCTTGCACAGCTTCGGTATCACGGGCGGTATATTCGTGCCCTCTACCGCTATTGCATTCTTAATACCATATTTAAGCAGATTCAATACATCTGCCCTACCTTCTACGATTATAATGGCATCCGAATCCTCTATGTTCGGTCCCGCGGGCAAGCCTTTATAACTTGTTATCTCCTCCATCCGAACCGCCTCTTTCACCTCGTTCACCATCATCTCGCTGTCTATATTCTTCTCCATGACCTCACGCATTATCTCCTTCGCTCGCTCAGTTATCCGCCTTCTCTTCGCCGCCCTTATATCCTCCACCTTCGTCACCTCTACGTGCGCTACACAGGGCCCCACACGGTCTATTGTCTCGAGAGAAGCGGCGAGTATCGCTGTTTCTACCTTATCCAGACCCGAAGGTATGAGTATCTCACCAGATGATTTACCACCCTTAGAATGGATATTTACCTCTATTCTCCCTATCCGACTGCTCTTCTGCAGGTCTCTCAGGTCCAGCTCCTCGCCCAATAGCCCCTCTGTCTGTCCAAATATCGCACCCACCACATCCGATTTCTCAACAAAACCGTCAGCTGTGATGTTAGCGTGAATTACATATTTCGTTGTATCTATATCATGCATCTTATAGCCCTCCTCTAAATTCCTCTCTACTTTCTCTTCCTCCTTGTCCTTATCTTCTACCATTGCATTATTTTGCTATTATTTATTTACATTCTAACTATGCAATTAATAAACCTTTAAACCCTGCAGAATGGCGATGAACAACGCAGCTGCAATCAGGTCGGCGGAAGAGCCAGGATTTATACCCGCTTTTATCAGCTCATGGTCAAATTCCTCCAGCTCCCCGCGCCTGTAGCCCCTCTCAACAATACCCCTCGCTCGTTCCTTCACGTATCTGCTCTTATCTGCTCCGAACTTCATCTTTACGAATGTGTCCTCCTCCTCCGCCAGTAGATTGAGATAGGCATGTGTTATCGCATCATTTAGCCGCAGGCGCTCATCGCGAAAATCGGCTATCAGTGCGGCATACCTGAAGGATTTCTCAAATCCGCCGACCAACTCCCGCGAGACCAGGTCATAGGGCGCGGAAATGGAGAGTATATCAAACAGGGATAGCTGCCTATTCCTTATCTCTTCTATTGATGCCTCGTTCATCACATCGAGCTCGGCTACGTCCCTCCGAACTCGCACCTTCGCCATCGGGAATGCCCTGTATAACTCTATTGCATCTTCCACATCGGTGTTCCGCATGATATCGTTCGCTTTACTCCTCAATACAGGAGTAGCGCAGTCATCGGAAGCCCCAGCAGCCATTGCTAAGGGTATCAACAGGAGTAGCGCACCAAAGTGCGTGTTCCCACCATGCTGCCACTTCACGCTCTCCTCCACTCCCTTCCTTATCAGTTCCCCCACACCACGACCCTTTCGCACCGCCGCTTCCCTGAGCACGGGGTAAACTGCGACCGAAGAAGCGAGGAAATGCTCGTAACTCGTATCCACGAAGTCATGTGTCCGGTCTACGTTACCTGGCTTTGGATATGCGGAGACTTCAAGAAGTAACGCCAGTTGCGCACTCCTGGCAACCCTGTCTTCATCCATTATCCAATAGTATATGACACTGACATCCAGTTACCCCTACTATCTAACTATCTATATTCATATTCACCTTCGTTCTATTTAAATGCAT
>JAGGRS010000260.1 GCA_021159475.1 Candidatus Methanophagales archaeon | reverse complement strand
GCTTTGGTTTCGCTTCTGCACCCATTTCACCCTCCGCCTCTTCCTGCCCAGCTTTACCATGTTTCGCTCGCATTTGGAACTGCAGAAGTATAACACAGTGCCGTCACGCCTCACGAACATCTTGCCCCTGCCCGGTTCTATCGGCAGATTACAGAACGAACATCGTCTCTCCATTTTTATCACCTCATCCACACATTCTTCTTCAGCGTTTTGACAACTTCCTCACTTCCCTGTTCGTCTCCAGAAGCACGATGATATCACCCACTCTTACCGGTCCTCTGCAATTCCTCGTTATTATCCGCCCTTTATTGGGACCATCCAGTACCTTGCATTTTATCTGCGTGGATTCGCCATGCATCCCCGTCCTGCCAACTATCTCTATTACCTCCGCAGGTGCACCGCTCTCGTCACTCATGCCTGCCTCAGCTTCTCCAATTCTTCTATTATCTCATTAACCATTTCCTCCGCTCTCCCGGGGTCAACGATGGCAGCAGAGGCACAACCCTTCTTTATTCCACAGGCAGCCCCTAAATTGCGCTGGCTCTTTACATAGGAGTATGGTATACCCTTCTCCTCGCATAATGGTGGAAGGTGCATCACTATCTCCTCCGGATTGACGTCCTCGGCAATGAACACCAGCTTCGCCATCCCCCGCTCCACTATCTTCGTCGTCTCATTTGTCCCTTTCTTTATACTCCCGGTATTGCGCGCTGTCTCCAAAGCTTCCAAAGACTTGCTTTGCAGCTCTTCTGGCACTTCAAACTTGATATACAGACCCTTCTCCGCTTCGCTCATCTTTCATCCCCCTACAATGTCATTTGTGTCCTTATTTTTATATTTGCCAATGGCTTAAGTTTATAGTCCTCCAGTAATACGGGCTGCACACTCGACTCCGGCACGCTCAGTGATATCTCCTTTGTGCGCCCATATCTACCCCTGCTCACAATCACCGCATTTATCAGCCCAAGAATATCCAGTTCGGATACGAGGTCGGTGACCCTGCGCTGCGTCAGCGGTTCCATACCGAGGAAACTGCAGGAACGCCGATACATGTTGTAAACCTCGCCACTGGAGAACCGTTTCTTACTCCTCTCCTTGCTCAGTAATACTATACTGCTCAATACAATCTTCGACTGGAGTGGCAGTGTCTTCACCACCTCCACAATCCTGTTCGTTTCTATCCGCTCACTCGCCTGCCGCACATGCTCCTCCCTCACCTTCGGACTGTTCATTCGCTCTGCAATCTCACCTGATACACGGAGCAGGTCAAGTGCTCGTCTCGCATCACCATGCTCCTGAGCGGCGAATGCCGCACACAGCGGTATTACGGAATCTTCAAGCACAGACTCGTTGAACGCCATCTCTGCTCGCTCACTCAATATGTCCCGTAGCTGCTCGGCATTATAAGGTGGGAATATTATCTCCTCCTGACCAAGAGAGGACCTCACACGCTGGTCCAGAAGGTCAGTGAAGGTCAGGTCATTCGAGATACCAATCATACTCACTCTCGCATTGCTCAGCTCGCTATTTATCCTTGAGAGATTGTATAATGCATCGTCACCCTTGCTCGCCAGCCTGTCCACCTCGTCCAGTATCACAATCACACACCGCTCCTCCGTATCAACACCCTCTTTAAACTCTGAGTATACCATATCCGTGGGCCAGCCTATCATGGGCACACGCTTATTGAATATCCGCGCGAGATACGCAAATACCCTGTATTGAGTGTCAAATACCTCACCATTGATATAAACCAGTGAGCACTTGCTCCCCATCTTCCGCCCCATAGCCTCCAGCTCATTGCTCACATACTTCACCGTTGCCGTCTTTCCCGTCCCCGTCTTGCCATAGATCAGTATATTGGAAGGCGTCTCACCCCTCAACGCCGGGGATAGGATGCCCGCCAGGTCCTTTATCTGCTCCTCCCTGTGCGGTAGATTCTCTGGTATGTAAGCCGGGCGGAGCACTTCCCTGTTTGCAAATATCCCGCTCCTCTTTACCAGGTCCAGGTCCTCGAACAGGTTGTCCATCTCCACTCCTAAAAGTGAAAAGTGCACCGATGTAGAAATAGGTGACGCATCACCACTTAAGTAGTTTTCGCATATAAATAACTAATTCGATAGTATGTGAATGATTGCGGTTCCTCCGGTGCCACCTATATTGTGCGCCAGTCCGAAATGGGCATCGGGCACCTGTCTCTTGCCCGCTTCCCCCCTCAACTGCGTCACAATCTCCGTCACCTGCCTTATACCGGTCGCGCCAAGCGGGTGTCCACACGCTTTTAAGCCTCCTGACGGATTTATCGCTATCTTCCCCCCTATCTCCGTCTCACCTTCCCATGTGGCTACGCCACCTTTACCCTTCTCAAAGAACCCCAAATCCTCTATGGCTATTATCTCCGCAATCGTGTAAGAGTCATGAACCTCAGCGAGCGATATCTGAGAAGGCTCGATAGAAGCCCTCTTATATGCCTCACGCGCCGCAAAGACCGTTGCATCCATCGTTGTTATATCCCTGCGGTCGTGAAGCGCTATGGTATCGCTCGCCTGCGTGGATGCCTTCACATAGACCGGCGAATCTGTATACTTTCTCGCATGCTCCGCCGGGCACAGGACGACCGCGGAAGCGCCATCTGCCATGCTCGAGCAATCCAGCATGTGGAGCGGTTCTGCAATAACCGGAGAGGCAAGCACTGCATCTATTGTTATCCCCCTTCTATACTGCGCCATAGGGTTGTGGATGGCATTGGAATGATTCTTCACCGCCACCTTCGCCATCTGCTCCACCGTAGTATTATAACGCTCCATGTGTGCTCTTGCCATCTGTGCGAATAGAGATGGTAGAGTGGCGCCGCAAATCGCCTCCCATTCGCGGTCTACGGAGGAAACGAGCAGGTCATTTGCTACATCCTCGCCAACGTCCGTCATCTTCTCCACACCCGCCGCTATCACGATGTCATACCAGCCGGAAGCGACCGCGAGGACGGCTAAATGCAGTGCAAGTCCGCCGGAGGCGCACGCTGCTTCTACCCGCGTCGCCGGGATGTGCAGACCCGCCAGACCCGCATAATCGGCAATCAATGCGCCTATATGCTCCTGTCCCACAAACCCCCCCGCCGTCATGTTACCCCCGTATAGCGCTTCTATCTCATCACCACTTATGCCCGCATCCTCTATCGCTTTCACGCCCGCCTCTACCGCTATATCACGGAAAGACCTGTCCCAGAGTTCACCAAATTTCGTGTTTCCTATCCCTATTATCGCTACTTCTCTCATCTTTTACAACCTTATTTTACCATGGTGTTTCACGTAACGTGCATAATCAAGATATTTACAGCCAGATAGGAAATCCTCTACCCGCGGAGCCTTATCCCTCACGTGGTCAATGCCATCGGTAACAGTAAGAGCAAAGGAATCAGAACCAGCACCCGAGCCAAAGGAGGTTATCAGGATTCGCTGTCCGGGCAATGCGATATCAAGAACCGCAGAGAGCCCTATCAGTGACGATGCCGAGTATGTGTTCCCGATATGTGTCACGATAAGACCGGGCTTTAACTGCTTTGTGTTAAATCCGAGGCTTTTAGCCGCTTTCAGCGGGAATTTACCGTTTGGCTGATGAAATACGGCATAATCGAAGTCCGCGGGCTGTAGCCCGGTCTTATCCATCAATTCCTTCGTGGCTGAGATGATATGTCTGAAATATGCGGGTTCGCCCGTGAAGCGCCCGCCATGAGATGGATACTTCTGGAGGTCACGACGCCAGAAATCGGGTGTATCAGAAGTGAAGGAGGTAAAACCCTCTATCTCGGCTATTACACCATCATCACCGATGACAAAAGCCGCACTACCCGCTCCCGCAGTATATTCCAGCGCATCTCCCGGACTGGACTGCGATACATCCGCCCCTATTGCAAGCCCGTATTTTATCTTCTTCAGTGCAACCAGCCCTATACAGGTCTGTATGGCTGCTGTTCCCGCCTTGCATGCGAATTCAAAGTCCGCAGCGGCGATAGAGTTCGATGCACCTATTGCGGCGCCTACAATCGTTGCTGTTGGCTTTACCGCATAAGGATGACTCTCAGAACCCACATAAATAGCACCTATATCCTTCGGGTCAAGGTCTGCGCGCATGATAGCAGCCCGTGAAGCCTCTACCGCCATAGTTGCTGTATCCTCATCCATGTCCGGCACAGACTTCTGCTCCACCATCAGTCCGGATTTTATAATATCGGGGTTCTCTCCCCATTGCTTCGCTATCTCCTCCACCCTTATTCTATATGATGGCACATACACACCATACGAGACTATCCCTGTCATTACACATCCACATAAACAAGTTTAAAAGAGAACATATAAATATTGTGTCAGCACATGGTTCTTAAAGAGCGAATAGAGGAATATTTGAAGCGCAGTTTGGGTGAACCTCTACGGATATTAAGCGTAAAAGGGTTGGAGTCGGAACAGGAAGAGGAGATAAAGGGATTTGGATATGGAAAACCTTACTTCGTCACTTTTGAGACCGCGGAAGGCGAGAGGAAAGAAGTTGTCATATCGTCGCTGAAAGGTGATGGTTTCGGGCATGAGTATCCCTCAGACCGCGCACAGATATTGATATGGCAGTACAGGGCTTTTAATTCGCTACCCGGGCATGTAAAAGCGCTCGATGTCGGCTATTTCACGAATGACGGGCGGTTGGTCTCCACACGTGACGCCGTGGAATATTTCATTGTGTGCGAGAAGGTGGAGGGTGAGGAATACGTGCACGACCTGGAGCGATTGAGAGACGGCGCAAGGCTGCGTGAAGAAGACGAGGCGCGGGCATCGGCTCTGGCTTCTTATCTCGCTTATATCCACTCACACAGGCGAGGAGATGCAAAGCTGTATATCAGGCGAATAAGAGAGCTGTTAGGGCATAGTGAGTGCATATTTGGTCTCACAGACAGTTATCCATCGGAGAGTGAGTTTATAACGCAGGCGGAACTGAAGGAGATAGAGAAGCTCTGTATTGAGTGGCGCTGGAAGCTTAAGAGCAAAACGAATCGGCTTTGCATGGTGCATGGCGATTTCCATCCCTGGAATGTTATATTCCATACTCGCACTGGAACGGATTTCACATTACTGGACAGGAGCAGGGGAGAATGGGGCGAAGCCGCGGATGATATTACCGCAATGACGATAAATTATCTCTTCTTCGGGCTACTGAAGACCGATGGAGCGGTGATTGATGCCGATTTCAAGCGTTTGTATGAGCTGTTCTTCGATGTATACCTGGCAAAGACGGGCGATTACGAGCTATTGGAGGTGCTACAACCGTTTTATGCGTTCAGAGGGCTTGTGGTCGCTTCTCCTGTATGGTATCCAAACATCTCAATGGCTACAAGAAAGAAGCTATTCAACTTCATAAAGAACGTGCTTCAGACCGAGGAGTTTGATTACAGGGATTTAGATGGGTATATGCATAAGGGTCAATGATTACACACTCAAGAACTGTTCCAGCATCTCCGGCTCCACCAGCATATTCAGAATTCTAACTGTGCCCGTCTTATCATTGATATTCTTCAAGTTCCTGCGCTTCTTATACGATGCCAGGTTTCTTACTGCCTCTATCTGCTCCTCTGATAGCTTCTTTGTCTCTATAACCCCCTCCTCTTCCGCTCTCTTCACCAGGTTTTCACCCGCATCGCTCCTCGTTATCACGGTTGACCATCCCGGCTCGGAACCTATTGAACCTACCGAAACATCGGCGAATTCTGCCGCAAAATCGTAACAATAGTTGCACGCCTCACGCACGCATTCACTCATCTTCTTTATCGGCGTCTTTATCTCATCACCCGCCTTCGTATGAACGATGAAACTACCTCTCTTTATGTTGAACTTCTCAACCTCTTCTATGCTCGTGCCCAACTCCTCCAGCTTATTTTTAAGCATGGACATCTCAAAAGTTTCAGAGCAGAAGAGCCCAATCTGTATCTTCACCCTGCCAGCACCGACATCAAATCCCGTTGACAGTTGAACTTTCCTCATGCCCTGTATATGACATGGCAATCCAACGAGTGCGACCCGCTTATAGCCCTGCTCAAAAGCGTCTCCAACGCCCAATACCGAAGGGCATTGCGTATATTTCGAGCCGGCAGCAGCTAATATATCCTCCCTCTTCGTTGCAACAAACGGTTCGGGCTCCCATGTCTCAGACGTCTTCGATACCACCGCGGCGTCTATCTCCCCTTGCTCAAGCATGCTCACGAGTAATGCAGATACAACCCCGCCATCCTGCGCCTCCGCTATTATGGCTTCATCAGTTGCTCTTGCTGTTAAAATATCTCCCTTGTAGTATCCCAGCAGGTTATCTGTTCTCGTCGCACCAAACACCGCCCTTTCAACCTCAAAAGGTGCGAAACTCGTCCTTGGACAGAAATCATAACACGCACCGTATATCTCATGGCATTTCTTCTTCGTTACGGGTATCTCGTTCTCGTAGGTTATGTATTCTTTACAAAACGCACCACAAGTCCCGCAGTAGCAGCACAGCCCGTTATATACTACTTCTGCCTCCAAATCCATTATGTTCCCTTTCTGTTTTATCATGATTCCTGCCCTCCTCTTCTCTTTATACTGCTTACCAGTCTATTCAGCATATCCTTATATTCCGCTTCCATCTTCGGTGAGATGTTCGTAAAACTCATCCTCGCCTGTGGATGGTAATATCTGTCAATAGAAACAGCACGAATCAGAGGGTCAATTGCGAAATTCTTTATGCATGACAGCATTTGCGATGCGTAATAATAGACTATGCCGAAGAATATTACGAAATCGTAATTCCCCTTGCCATCCAAGCCCTTCCAGTTCGGGTCTCTCAAGCAATTGGTGAGCTCGTGCAGGTTGCAATAGTTCACGTTCTCCGTGTATCCCTTCTCTACAAAACCTCTTATGCTGTGCCCTGTCGCTGCAATGGGTATTCCCTTCTTTCCTATTTCTATCGCAGTCTCTAAAAAGAAATCGTCCCTCAGTATCTCCGAGCCAACAACGAGCAGTGGTCTCTTCGCTCTTGAGATATAATTCCCTATCACTTCTGGCGGCGCAACCTCCCCCATTTCGGGACCCGGGATATTAGCCACGTCAAACGGTATCTCCATTCCCATCTTCTCCTCCCCTTTCTCCTTATTTCTTCTCCCTTATCAACCTCTTTAAATTCGTTGGGTTAAACGAGGGGTCATATCCCCTTATTGGTCCTTCCTTTATCCTCTTCATCTTCCAGTCTATCTCCCAGCCATGCTCATCTTCAAGCTTCTTCAATAATTCATCCTTCTTTGCGACGGGAAGGTCGGTTGCTGTCCTGACGAAGAGATGCCAGTCCGGCGGGTATATATTGAGATACTTCAAACTGAGGTCAATATAATGTGTTAGTTTTATTGAACGCCCGCGGTCTGTATCAGAAGGGCGGAAACAAAGTTTCGCAATCATCGGTAATGCTTCTTCCACCGTTTCACACGCCACGAGTAAATGCTGTGGTGCTGGCTCGAAATAAATCTCCGAACCATCAGTAGCATCTATTATCTGCCAATCCTCTTTTATATCCGGTCGTCCGAGGAACGCCCGCCGGTATTTCGTGCCATGCGGACCCACCACTGCGGGAATGCCCAGCCTGTTGAATCCGGTAGCAATAGAAGCCGCTTTCTGTGACATCGCACCCCATGCAACGCCACAGGCACCCACTCTGCTCAGGATATAATCGGCAATCTCTTCATAATTGCCCCTCAGTGTCCTCCTCGCAAATATACTCGCTATCTTAATCGCAGCATCGTGTATATGCGCATTGGAGACGCAGGAGCCTATGTTGAGCACGCCGCCGGCATCGAACCTGCCATGATGCTGCTCATACACGGTCTTGCCCTCCTCATCCTTCCACAATGCCGCATCTATTGCCATGCAGCCCGTGAGCGTAACTATATAGTTCCGTTCGGCGAACTCCTTCACAATCAGCCATGCATCTCTCGTCCCATCTGGATAATTACCACAGCCTATGGGTGCAATAACACCGGGTATAGTTCCGAGGACGATTGGTGCTCCGACCTCTCTTATCTCACTGTCCCATACAGGACCCCTGCCTATACGCATCCGCCCCTTCTCCTCTCTCAGCTGCGGATATGCCGCTTTCGTTATCACGTCCACTATCGGGATATGCTTCTTGCAGACCTGTTCACACCTGCCACAGCCGACGCATTTGTCAAACAGAGCAGCAAGCGGTTCTATACGCCCTGTTGAGGCACTTTGATTCGCTTCACCAATGGGAAGTCCATTGGGGCATGCAAGGGTGCAGTTCCCGCACTGCGTGCATTCACTCACATAATGTCTGAACTCTTCGTCACTCAGGATTAGCCTCAGTGCTTTCCTCCTCTTGGCTATTTGCATCGCGGTCTTCACAGCCACCTCTCCCACACGCTCAGGGTCTAATATCACAACGCCTGGAACTCGCTCGTTCACCAGGTCAGCCACTATCTCATCGGGATTATCATCAGTCCGGTCCACGAGCCCGTGCAATGCCTTGTCGTTCGTTGCTATCAGAGGCGAATGAACCCTCTTGCACTGCTCTAATATATCCGCGCGGATGCATTGCTCATCCACCACCACGACATCCGCAATACCCGCCCGTATCACACGCAGTTGCCTGCCAAGCGCAGAAGCTATCTTTGCCTTTTTATATACACGCGTGGTGTCAATCGCGGTGCAGCAGATTCCCGCAAGTTCTACACTATCTTCAAGCCCATTATCCGTCAGATAATCACCAATCTCAGCAGCAGGGGGGACATTATGCCCTATAACAAGTATAACAGGCTTATTGGTGTCTATTGTGCCTATCCCGACCTCGACCAGTGGCACATCCGGTCCCCCACCCTCATAGCTCGTGGGCATGCCATAAGCGGCAATCTGGATGATATCCGCAGCTTCTTTGCTCAGTGAGTCGAGCATGCCCATGTGTAGCGCTTTCGACTCGAAGTCCAGGTATGAACCCTCCTGCCCGGTATGGAGCGCATCAGCCAGCTGCACTATCTGCTCCTCAATATAATCAAATACGCGCTCATAATCGCCAATTGTGCGCGGTTTTATACCGCATATCAGCCTTGTAAGCGGCGCTTCCACATTCACTCCCGGTCCGAAGTCTATCGGCGTATCCCGTCCAAACCGCCTGACCAAATCATGGAGCAGATGCCTTCCATGCCCACAATGTGCACTACAGCCCACCAGACATGCGAGAAGAACTATTCTACCGTGCTGCGCATCCATTCTTATGCCGCATGCGCCCTTCTTATTGCCCGATAAATCGCATTTGCCATACGTGCAAAGACAGCACATATCGCAGAAAGGCGCATAAAAAGGCTTGTAGCGCTTCAGGAGCTTGAAGTCCCAGTCGCGAAGCGTAGCGATACCAGGCATTGGGTGCGGTCCGAGCGGTTCCCATTCCTCCTCTTCCTCCTCTATCTCTCCTATGCGAATCTGCACATTCTCCAAGCCCGCAATCGTAAAGACCCCGCCCTTCTTTAATAGCTCCATCTTCCTTACCGCCTATTTACCCTCGCTAATTAAAAATTTTGTCCTTTTTGTTTTTGTGCCTGCACATGTACATGTACTTGCTTCGCTCACCTCTCTCGCCTCTTTATCATCACGCATACGTCATGCACCACCTTTATGTTATTCTCCTCGCAGAAGCGTATTGCGCGTTTGGATTCGGAGCCAGGTTGCATCCATACTCGCTCTATTCCCAGTTCCTTGCATTCCTCAACTATCTCCTCGGTCACCACCGGCGGAACTACGGTATCAACCACATCGGGCTTCACGGGCAGTTCACGAAGCGAGTGGTAGCATTTATCACCGAGCACCTC
>JAGGRS010000239.1 GCA_021159475.1 Candidatus Methanophagales archaeon | reverse complement strand
CGCTTTACCTGCTTGGACCGCTCGTTACTGACATCGCACCGGGTTATGACCATATCGTGAGTGCGATAGGCGGAGCAGTAGCAGGGATGTACGGCGCTGACTTCCTTTGCATGGTCTCACCCTCTGAGCATCTCGCACTGCCCTCTATACAGCATATAAAGGATGGCACGGTGGTCACGAAGATAGCGGCGCATATCGCAGACATTGTAAAAGAGGAGCAAAGTGCACGTGCGAAACGGCGTGACAGGGAGATGGCGTATGCACGTAAGAATCTCGATTGGGAGAGGCAGTTTGAGCTCGCTATAAATCCCGAAGAAGCACGTATGATAAGGAACAGCAGACCCTCAGAGAGCGATGCATGCTCCATCTGTGGCGATTTGTGCGCGATAAAGCTGGTAAACGCGTTCTTGAAGAATTGAATTGCATGTGTATAATATAGCATATAGCCCGGCACGGATTCGAACCGAGGTCGTGAGATCCAGAGTCTCACATGCTTGACCACTACACCACCGGGCTATTCTATTATCTATAAATCAAACAGAAATATAAAAATAAAAAAAGAAAGCAGGATAGGAGTTTTTGGGGATTTTCCCTTTATTTTACTTCGAATCGCCTGGCTTACTCTGCACTCTGCTCCCCTCCGTCTGTCTCAGCCTCCGCTTCCACTGCCGCTCCTTCCCCCTGTGTCATAACAGGCATCGGCATCGCCGTCTCTGTCAATGCCTCTATCTGCGCATATACCTGCTTGTCACGGTAATGCTTCATTGTAGCGGCACCTGAGGGGCATATCGCATTGCACGCGCCACAGCCCTTGCAGATTGCTTCGTTCACCGTCATTACGTGCCTCACTTCATCGAATACGAGTGCACCAAACGGGCATGTCTGCTCACAGCACCGACATCCTATGCAAATCTCCTCGTTTATCTCCGATATCGCCGGCTCTATCTTCGCCTTACCCTCTATCAAATACACGAGCGAGCCAGAAGCTGCCGCTTTACCCTGCGCTATACTGTCTGTTATATCCTTCGGACTCACACAGCAACCCGCAATGAATACTCCATCTACTGCCGTATCCACGGGTCTGAGCTTCGGATGCGCTTCCAGCAAGAACCTGTCCCCAGACTCCGAGAGCTTGAGCATATCCACCACGCTCTTCGTTCCTTTATTCGGTACCAATCCCACACCGAGCACCACGAGGTCCGCTTCCTTTTCGTATGGCTCTCCTATCATGGTGTTCTCGCCTCTCACCACCACTCTGTCACTGCCCGGTTTCCTGTATATCTCTCCTGGCAGTCCCCTCAGATAGAATACCCCTTCCTCCTTCACCTGGTCGTAAAACTCCTCAAAGCCCTTGCCAAACGCTCTCACATCCTGATAACATACGGTCACATTCGCATCGGGTATTTGTTCCTTCACCAAATGCGCCTGCTTCGCTAAATACATACAGCATATTCGCGAACAGTACTCATTCCCAACCTGCTTATTGCGCGAGCCCACGCAGCTTATGAATACAACATCCTTCGGCTTCTTGCCGTTCAGCTCTATCTTACCGCCCGTCGGTCCGCTCGGAGATGACAACCGCTCAAACTCCAGGCTCGTTATCACATTTGGATACACGCCATACTTGTATTCCGGCGCTACTTGCGGGTCCACTATGTCATAGCCCGTTGCCACTATTATCGTACCCACAGTATATTCCTCTACTCTCTCCTCCTCACTGAAATCTATTGCACCCGGCTCGCATACACTCATACACGGTGGCACTTCCTTGCCCTCTTTTATCGTCTCGAGTGTGGCATTACCGCATTTCCCTTCCTTCAACAATGCACAGTGCTCAGCATCCACGATATACGCAGGTGGCACCGCGAAGGGGAACGGCATATAAATGGCGCTTCTAACACTCAGCCCCTCATCATATTCGTTCGGTATATCCTTGACCGGGCAAGCCTCCGCACATTTACCACAGCCCGTGCATTTAGCCACATCCACATACCTGGGCTTCCGTCTCACCTTCACTGTGTAATTACCTATAAAGCCACTTATATCTTCGACCTCCGAATACGTCATCAAATTTATATTCGGATGCGCACCTATCTCAATCATGCGTGGTGTGATAAGAGAAGTGGAGCGCTCAAGCGTTGGAAAAGTCCTGTTCAACTGTGCTACATGCCCGCCGATAGACGGTGCCTTCTCCACCAGGTCCACCTTGAAACCACCATTTGCTATATCCAGCGCGGCATACATCCCTGTTACGCCTCCGCCAATCACCAGCGCTTCCGGGGCGACCGGCACCTCCTTCTCCTCCAGCGGCTCCAGTAATGAGCATCTCGCTACCGCACTCCTCACCAGCTCCTTCGCTTTATCCGTTGCTTCTTTCGGATAATCCGCATGTGGCCATGAGCAATGCTCCCTTATATTCGCCATCTCATAATAAAATGGATTCAGCCCTGAATCAGAACAGGTCTTCCTGAATGTAGGTTCGTGCATTCGCGGTGAACACGATGCCACTATCACCCTGTTCACTCTGTCCTCCGCTAAATCCTTCCTTATCAAATCCTGTCCCGGGTCCGAGCACATGAACATATAATGGCGTGCTAACGCCACGTTCGGTAATGTCGCTGCATACTTCATCACCTCCTCCACATTCACCGTCATCTTTATGTTTATACCGCAATGGCAGACATAAACACCAATCCGCAGTGCGTCCTTCGGTGCATCATACGCTGGCCCCTTCACAAAACCCTGCATTGGCACTTTCGTATAATCATATTCCCACTTTTCTTCACCCTTCTCTTCACCCATCTCTCTTTCGCCTCCTATTTATTTTACGCCCCTATCTTCTCCGCCATCTCTCTCAGTGTTCTTGAGCCTATACACGTCTCCTCCTCTATCTCCGATACTGAAGGTCTTATCTTCGCTTTTCCGCCCGCGAGCAGCGATAGAAGTGCGCCAGCCGCGGCTTTGCCCTGCGCTACACTGTCCGGAATATCCTTTGGACCCTGTGCACAGCCTGTTACAAAGATACCTTCCACTTCCGTATCCACAGGTCTGAGCTTCGGATGCGCCTCCTTTGCAAAATGGTCCGCAGTTTGTGATATGCCCAGCATCTCCAGCAGCTTCTCTGAGCCTTCACTCGGTCTCAATCCCACACCCAGCACTACAAGGTCCGCTTCAAGTTCATACGCCTCACCCAGCATTGTATCTTCCGCTCGCACCACTACACGGTCACTACCTGGCTTTTGATAGATCTCAGCGGCAAGCCCCCTCCGATAATTGATGCCTTCATGCTTCACTCTATCGTAAAACTCCTCAAATCCTTTTCCAAATGCCCTCACATCCTGATACAGAATCGTTATGTTACAATCAGGTACCTTCTCCTTCAATAAGTGCGCCTGCTTCGCTAAATACATACAGCATACCCGCGAACAATACTCATATCCCGTTTGTTTGTTCCTGGAGCCCACGCAAGATATGAAGACTGCATCCTTCGGCTCTTTGCCATTTATTATCATCTTCCCCATCGTTGGTCCACTGGCTGACGAATATCGCTCGAATTCCAGACCGTGTATCACATTTGGATACACACCATACTTATACTCCGGCGAGACCTTCGGGTCTATAACGTCGTAGCCGGTTGCTACTATTATGCCCCCCACCGTCAACTCCACTATCTCATCCTTCATATCGTGCCTGATTGCATTCGCGTCACAGACAAACACACATGGCGGCACCTCATTCTTCGTCACTTCCTCACCTCGCTCCTTCTTCTTCACTCCTTCCAGCGTGCTCTCCAGTGTCGCCTTACCACACTTGCCCTTCGTTATCATCAAACAGTGCTCGCCATCCACCGTGTATATCGCAGGAATAGCAAAAGGATGCGGCCTGTAAATTGCACTCCTCTTCTGCAATCCCAGATCATATTCGTTCGGGAATCGGTTCTTCAATCTACATGCATCGGCACATGATGAGCACCCGGTACATTTATTCTCATCTACATACCTCGCCTTCTTCAAGACCTTCACTTTGAAATTCCCGACCGAGCCTTCTACTCCTATCACCTCAGAATATGTCATCAAATGTATGTTCGGATGCGCACCCACATCCACCATCCTCGGCGTTAAGATGCATGCTGAACAATCAAGCGTTGGGAACGTCTTATCAAGTTGTGCCATGTGCCCGCCAATAGAAGGTGTCCTCTCAACCAGATGCACCTTGAAGCCCGCCTCTGCTATATCCAGTGCGGCATACATACCTGCTATCCCGCCACCTATCACCAGTGCCTCCTGAGCCACGCTCACCTCTTTCTCCTCCACCTTACCCAGAAACGCACCTTCTACTTTGTCTCTTATCTCCGTCATCACTCGCTTGGTCGCATCCTCTACTTCAACTCCTGCTTCTGCCCCCTTCTCCTCAGCTTCCGTCGCCATATACTCCTCACACTTTTCTCTTCACATTTTCATCATATAAATTTTTTGCTTTTTCGCTCGCTCAACCCGACTAAGGCACAAGCCTTCTCCTATCCCTCGGAAACAGCACCACCTCCCTTATATTCCCTATCTCCAGCATGCTCATCAGCAGGCGCTCAACGCCCAGTCCCCAGCCCGCATGTGGGGGCATACCATACCGGAAAGCTTCGAGATAAAACTCAAAACTGTCAGCACTCAACCCTTTTGACTCTATCTTACTTTTAAGTAGCTCGTATGAATGCACACGCTGAGAGCCCGATGCGAGTTCCAGCCGGGGGTGCATCAGGTCGAACGCATCGCAGATATCACTGCGATGTGCAGATGGCTGGGCATAAAAGGGCTTTATCGCTGATGGCCAGTCGGTGATGAAATAATGCTCCCCTATCATCTCACCCAGCATCTGCTCAGCGGAAGTGCTCAGGTCTTCTCCCCATTCTATACGCTCGCCTGATTCTGATAGCATTTCTATCGCCTCGTCGTATGTTATGCGCTTGAATGGCAACTTCGGCACCTCCAGCTCCACTCCCAGCCTGGATAAACCCGGATAATCCGCAATTCGGGCGTATACAAATGCGATAAGCTCCTCCAACATCACCATCACATCCTCCATCGTTGTAAATGCGACTTCTATATCCACAGATGTGGCTTCATTCAAATGGCGGGTTGTATCATGCTCCTCGGCTCTGAATATCGGCGCAATCTCATACACGCGGTCGAAGCCGGAAGCCATGAGCATCTGCTTATATAGCTGCGGGCTCTGGTTCAGGAATGCCTCGCGCTCGAAATAGGAGATGGGGAAGAGCGCAGTGCCGCCCTCTGTTGCCGCACTCACCACCTTCGGCGTGTTTATCTCTATAAACCCGTGTTCATCAAAGAAGTCACGTATCGCTTTTAATACCAGACTGCGGATGATGAAGATATGCTTTACTCGCTCCCTCCTGAGGTCCATGAACCTCGCATCCAGCCGCGTGTCCAGTTCGGCAACCACTTTATCCGTGGTGTCAAGCGGTAAAACCGGCGATGCCTCGCTCAGCACTTCCATTCGCTCTGGTATTATCTCATAGCCCGCGGGTGCTTTCTCCTCGCTCTTCACTCTCCCCTCTATCGCCACCACCGATTCTCGTGGCACTCTCTTCACTCTCCTGAACAGTTCAGCATCCACATTACCCCTGTGCAGTGTGACCTGCGCCAGACCCTTGAGGTCGCGGATTATAAGGAAGAATACGCCACCCAGGTCTCGCTTCTCATGCACCCAGCCCGCTATACATACCTGCTCACCGTCATTCGCAGCGCTCAGTTCGTCTGTATATCTCCGATTACCGAGTTTCATAGTCATTTCATACTTCATACATCATTCATACTTCACCAGTTTTAACGCCGGTTCTCCTTTTATCTGCGTTATAATCTGCATCAATCTGTCCATCTGTTCTGCACTGCCCTCGGCACAGATGACAGCAGAGCCCTCTCCTCCCTCTACGCCCCCCGCACCCATCGGGAATGCGTTACTCGCACCCAGTATCTTCAAAGCCTCAATCTCTGTAATTACCTTACCGTGGATGGGCATCAAGCCCACAGGCTTGCCTACCGACTTATAAAACCTGCCTATCCCAACTCGCTTCGCCGCCTCTGTAACGGGATATGGTATGGTCTTCTCAATACCCACCGGGATGATGAAATTCACACCCCTCGCCATCACCGTTCCGATTGCAGAGCCTATTGTGCCACCTGCGGGGTTAGCCATGAGAATGCCCGCTGTGCCATTTACATCCAGTGCATTTGCACCCTTTATGAAGACATCATCCGCCCTTAACTCCTCCAGAGCCTCTTCAAGCGTCACATCGCTTATCCTCCCTGCTCTTATGATAAGTTCCTTACCTCGTTCCTCCCTGGGCACTATGCAGGTGCCTCTATGAGTAATTACACCCGCTGCAAATCTCTCCTTCTCTATCTTCGCCATAGCCTCATCTTTATCTCGCAGTGCATTCAGGAGCTCCTCGGCTACATACGCGTTTGTGGTTCCCAGTCCTATTATAATGGTTCCGCGCTCCAGTGCTCGCTCTACCTCGTCCAGTTTCCTTACCGCTTTTGCAATCAATCGTTTCGATTCCGAAGGTGTAAGCACAATCAAGACCTTCGCATCTTCTTCAGCCATGATAGATAGATGAAGGATGTCTCATTTAATAATAATTAACTATACCGAATCCAATCTGCGCACTATTCCCCGCACATACTCATCAGCCTCAAGGTCCACGGTATCAAATTTGCGGAATTCGCTTATCACCGCTTCCTCTATCTTCCTCAAGCCCTCCTCGCTCCTCGCTTCCATTCTGAGTATAATAACCGGAGAAGTGTTCGAGCGGCGGATGAGTGCCCAGCCACCATACTCCAGAAACTCTATCTTCACACCATCTATGTCATTACCTTCAGCATCTGTTCGCCTCCTGTATCGCTCAGGTTGCTCCGCCGCCAGCTCGCGATACCTCCGCTCTACGATATTAGAAACTCGCTCCTTCTCTTCGTCATTCACTACCGGCAGTCTTATCTCCGGTGTATTCACGTATCTGCTGAGGAAGTCCTCTAACATCTTATCCACGATATTCACATCTTGATGGAGCCGGAGCTCCGCAGCAGTGAGGAGTAAGAGTTCGGAGAATGCAAACACGGCATCGTCAGCGCGATTATTCTTCTCGAAGTAGACATGCCCCGACATCTCGCCTCCTGCAACGGCAGATACTGCCTCCATCTTCGATTTTATGAATGAAAAACCGGTCTTATATTCCACAGGCACGCCACCGTTCTCGATGATTATCTCCTTTATAGCATCCGAGCATTTCGTATCATACACTATCTTTGCATTCGGATGCTCTTTCAAGATATGCTTACATAGCAGAGCCAGAATCTGTTCTCCTATTATCATCCGCCCGCGTGGCGATACTGCACCCGCACGGTCACCATCGGAATCGGATGCAAGCCCGATGTGTGCTTCATTACTCGCCACCGCGTTATGCAAATCTTCAAGATAGCGTGGAATTGTGGGGTCTGGCAGATGATGCGGGAAATTACCATCGGGCTCACAATAAAGTTCTATCACCTCTGCACCTAAGTCGCGGAATATAGGAGGGGCAATCACGCCGGTTGTGCCATTCCCGGCATCATATACGACCTTTAAGCCGGCTAATGGCTTTGTCCGCTGTTCTTCCAGCTTCTCTATCTCTGACTCTGCCATTGATATTGCATCCCTCAATCCGAGCTTGCCTGCAACAGCCTTTAATGCCAGCGCCTCCCATCTCTCACGCAGAATTACATTCGCACATACCATACGATGGTAATCGTTCAGGACATCCACATCCTCTATTTCACCTCCTGCATTTGCACCACTGGTTCCCCCGGCTTCAAGCTCTTTAGCTATGTTATACATCTCGTCTATCTGGTCAGAGGTGGTGCTTTCTGAGCCGATGCAGAGTTTGAACCCGTTCCATTCCTTATCAAGATGGCTACCCGTAACTTCTACACCACCATCGGCATTGAACAGCCAGGTAGCGAAATACATCAGTGGTGTGGAGCTTACCCTGTCCTGGGGTGCTATATCTATAACATGAACGCCCTTGCTCACCATCGCTCCGGCAAATGCCTCTTTTATTCGCTTCGAGCTGGTTCTGACATCCTTACCGATGATAACCCTCAGCTCTTCGGGCTCTTTTTTACGCCGCCTTCGCAATAGCTCCACGTATGCCAGACCCGTAATAGTGCAGAACTCATCACTGAGCTGGAAGTCTGGACTGTTCTCATCAGCAATCCCCCTTATGTCATTCGCTCTGTATGTTGTTCTGTCTATTATAGCCATTGTTCCTGTTCTATTCCTGCCCCCGTTCCGAGCCCAAAAATATCTCTCTCACCTTATCCTCACCCTCCCTTGGACCACGCATAATTAACAGGTCACCTCCCTTCAGCACTGCATCGCCACCTGGATTATAGACCCATTTACCATCTGCTCTGCGAATTGCCAGCACAAACATCCCGGTTCGCGTCTCTATCTTCAAATCTCGCAGCGTATTTCCAAATATCGCACTGTTCCTCACTTCCATCTTCAATATCACCTCGTCTGATTCCCTTACAGAAGCTAAAAATACTGGATGCAGCTTTATATCCCTGAGCACCACATCTGCAATCTCATACGCCGCATCAGATATAGTCTCCGAGGAGATAGCCACGTGGAGTATCCCCCTGAGCTCCTCGAAGTTGGTCTTACTCGTCACTCCCCGCGCTGCTTTCATCACCAGTATCTCCAGTTCATCCTTCATCCTATCCATCGTGTCTTCTAAATCCTTCACCTCTGCCGCAATCTCCTTGCTCTCGAACATAACTGCGGAATATGCCAGTCCGACCGTGAGCTCAGAGAGGTTCTTCATATCTGCCATGAAGTCCGCAATCTCTTCTGTTATCCTCTTCCTGGGCTTCTCTTCCTTCGCTTTACCTTCCGCTCCTTCTTCACCCTCTCTCTTCTCCCTCACCCTGTACTCTTCTCCTGTTGCCAGTTTGCAGAATGCGGGTATCCCCTCTGTTGGTCCTGAGATGATAATCAGGTCGCCTTCCTTCAATCGCTCGCTACCGGGCGGTAGATACATCCATTTTGAACCCCTCTTTATCGCTAATACGCTCATACCAGTCTCAGTCTCGAGCTTTAACCCCTCAAGTGTCTTATTTGTCAATTCTGACGCGGGCT
Organism: Candidatus Methanophagales archaeon; assembly: GCA_021159475.1. Lineage (GTDB taxonomy): Archaea > Halobacteriota > Syntropharchaeia > Alkanophagales > Methanospirareceae > G60ANME1. The sequence continues at coordinate 902 of JAGGRS010000239.1, read as the reverse complement.
TTATCCTCACATTTATCACCGCCTCCTCAAAATCGCTCCTGTCCAGATACTGTGTTATATCAACCGATTCTGCTATCTTCGCTATGTCGCCAGCCGCACTGGCTATCTTCTCTGCCGCTGAAGCTATCTGTAATATCCCGGCAAATTCTACCGCATCATCCATGTTTCGCGCACCGAGCATTATGGCAATACGCATCTTATACAGGAGCGAGTGCATCCTCTCCTCTAATTTATACACCTCCTTCGCTATCTCCGGGTTGCTGTATAAAACTGCGGAATATGCGAGGTCAACCATCGAGCCCGAGATGTCCTTCATCTGCACTAAGACATCCTTAACGTTAAAAGTCCTTGCATCTACATCTAACATATCTGCTATGCGAATCACCCCTCCTCTTCGCACCTTGCACCTTAGCCTTATCTTTTATCTCAAACCCACAAGTTCATTCTTTATTATCTTCTTTTTTATGTATAAATATTAGTGATTGAAGTTGAACTTTTTAGAAGGATGGGGTCGTAGGGTAGAGGATATCCTGTCAGGTTCCGGACCTGACGACCTGGGTTCAAATCCCAGCGACTCCGTACAAACTTTCTTGTGCAATATGTTACTTCCATATTCCCTGTAGGAGTAGTTAGAGGTAATTTGATTCATTTGTTATTTTATATCACCTCCAATGGACTTCTTATTTCTAATGTCATATTAAGGTTTGCTGATTATTTATCAGACTCACCCTTGAGAATCTGCTCCACCTTCGTCTTCAACAGCCTGTTTATCTCTTTACCATCCACCTTACCGCGATACTTAGCCATGACAATACCCATCAACGGTCCCACCGCCCTCTCGCCCTTTTCAAGTATAAAATCACGTTTCAATGCCACTGTATCCTCAATGAACCGCTCTACAT
>JAGGRS010000017.1 GCA_021159475.1 Candidatus Methanophagales archaeon | reverse complement strand
TTCATTTATATTTAACCTTACGACATTCATCTCTTCGTGCCTTCCTCGGCACATGGTTAAGCCTTACAGGACTTGCGGGGTCGTGTTGCCGACGTCCACGCCACCGCCCTTAAACCGAAAGGCAGGTCAGTTACGTGGAATTATCGCACTGTTGCCCGTCGGGTCTTCTATTATCAGCTTCATCTTCGCTTTACCTGATTTTATATCCTCTATACGCCTCAATATACGTTCCGCACGCTCCTTCCGCGCTCCTTCTTCCTCTCTGCTCAGCATCTTCACCACTCGCTCCACTCGCATCAATACACCCTCCACCGTTGTGATGAACGACTCACCCTTTCTTGGTTCCACACTCACTCCCAGTTCCGGTATCTCGATTCGCCCATAGGGGGACCTCACCACCGTGGCATTCAAATCATCCGCAGAGGATACGCGCATCTCATGCCTGTTCCTGTTCTTACCCTCCGATAAGAGTATCACATCGGAAGAATGATACCCACAGGATGGGCATGATACCGCGGACAGCATGATATCACCAAAATAAGGTATCTTATACGGCGTGAATTCCAGATTGCTCTCCGCTCCACAGACCGGGCATCTACCCTTCATTCACTTCCCGCCCACCTTCTCTCTATCTATTTTCACACCCCCGGGCGCCACTATCACCTGGTCCTCTCCGATACCTGCGATATCACCACCGACATCGAGAGTAGCCAGTTTGAGGTCCTTTATCGCCTTCTCTATCAGTACCTTGTCATGCTTCGCAAGTGAAATATCCAGAATCAGGAGATTACCCGCGTATATCTCCCTCTTTAACTCTGGAATATCGTATAACCCCGTTAATTCCGCAGTCTTCACATACATCTTCACCTCTTGCCTGTCCTCCAGCTCCTCCTCGTATTCCTCTATATCCAGGTCGAAATCCAGATAATCGTCCTCATCCTCTTCCTTCCGCACAAGGAATCTACCCAGACCTTCTTTTAGACCCATTCTCATCTCACCTCTCCATTCCAGCAACTTTACCTATATATGATATACTCACAATCATATATTTAGCTCTTCCTCCTCTTTCCGAACAGCGATGGCAGGTGGATTACGTAAGAGCCACTCTGCTTTAGCCCCATAACTATCTCCCTCTTCTCCATTAATGCCTCCAGATTGAGTTCATAGACGCCAGCACCGAGAATCCGCAAGCTCTCAATTCGCTCCTCAGGTCTCTTCTCCCCACCGCCCTCCTCCACCTTTATTCTATCAACCAGCTCCCTGGCTTCCAGGTCTTCCCCATCCCTTATATAGAGGAACAATCTACCACCGCATTCCGGACAACCGTTAAACATCTCCTCGGTTATCCGCTCGAATTTCTTACCGCATTTCAAACATTTATGCATCTCCCCAGCCCCTTATGTTGTGGAGATAATAGCGCTTATCAGGTCCTTATCCTTCTTTATCGTCTTCATCTTCGCCGCAGGTCCGATAATAGTGAGCCGTGTCTTCTTCCTCAAATTCAATAACCCCCTCCTGGCTGGATACCCACTTATCTCTATGCCCGTGAAACTATCATCCACCTCCAGCATCGTGAGTTCTATCAGCTTCATCTGCTCCTCTGCCGTCAGTCCACCTTCCAGCACCACTATATTCCCGGATTTCACACCGTCCAATATAAACCTCAACTTCTCCATTGAGCCCATGGATTCTACCTTGTCCCTGGATACTACGTTCATCTCTATTCCAGTCCGTTCCTCACTCCCTCCTCCTTTCATCACTCCCTCTTCACCTTCACCTGAAGACCCTTGCCATTTCTTCATATAACTCCTCCATATTATCGCCTTTCAATGCCGATATGGGCACCACACGATGCTGCGGGAATGCATTTATTATACGCTGTGGTGTGGCATCGGGCAGGTCAATCTTGTTCGCTGCGATGATAACGGGTATGCCCCTCGCCTCCATGTTCCCTATTATAACGACATTCGTCTGCGTATACGGGTCTGCCGTGGAATCCATGAGTAAAATGACACCGTCAATATCATCAAGCCACTTTATCGCCTCTATAACGCCTTCGGTAGCCTCCTTCGCGCGCCTCTTCGCCTCTTCCTCCTCCATACCGTAAGCCATGAAGTCGCGGAAATCTATCTTCGTTGCCAAACCCGGCGTATCAACTATATCAAACATCAACCTCGCTCTGCCCCTGCTCCTCCTTGTGCCACGCTCGCGGTTTCGGTTACTACTGCTGATGTTGATGTTGATATTGCTGTTGATATTACTGTTACTGTTCAGAATCAGCCTCTTGAGGTCTATGAGGACCCCTTCACGCTTGATCACACGTCTCGTCTCGTGTGGTATCTCCGTTGCTACACCCATGTCCTCGTTATCGTCCACAAAGGTATGTATTATCCTGTTTGCCAATGTCGTCTTACCCGCGTTTGGTGGTCCATAAATACCGATCTTCACCGACTTCTTCCTGAAGAAGAGAGCCATTATCAGTCTTGATAAAGCCCCCCTCATCCGCTTCCTCACGCTCATCTCCTCTGATAATTAACTATTCACAAAGGGCTTAAATTTATAAAACCTTACTCACTCTTAAGTATATGTATAAGTATATGACATCTTTAATGCATCGGTATCAGGAGGGTTCGGAGCTCGAAGGAGAAATTGGCTGAGGCAGAAGATACAGATACGGAAGGGGAGGTTATACGCGTCCGCATACCGCAGCGTGAGAATAGGGAGGTGTTAGCAATAGTGGAGAAGATGCTGGGTGGGCGAAGAGTGATGGTTCAGTGTGAAGATGGTGTGGAGCGAATGGCGAGGATACCGGGGCGATTGAAGCGGAAGGAATGGATCAATGTCGGTGATGTTGTAATCATCGTCCCATGGGAGTTCCAGGATGAGAAGGCTGACCTCATCCACAAATATACGAGACCACAGGCGGAATGGCTGAGAAGGAAGGGCTATTTGAAGTAGAGCGATGGCTGAAGCGCGAAGAGAGGCAGTTACCGAAGGGGAAAAAGAAGAAGAAGGATTACCGCGATGTAAAGACCGAGCAATACGTCTTTGACCTCCCCACCTTAGAGACACTGTATAAATTTACGAAGCGGGGCATAATAAAAGCATTGGGTGGACCTGTAAGCAGGGGTAAAGAAGCGATGGTCTTTCACGCACTCGGTGCATCGGATCGGGAACTGGCTATAAAGGTGTATAAGGTGAGCACCTCTAACTTCAATGCCATGCTTGATTACATAATCGGGGACCGGAGGTTTGAGCACATAAAGAGGGACCGGAGAAGTGTGGTATTCGCATGGGCGCGTAAGGAGCTGAAGAACTTGAAACGGGCTTTTGATGCCGGTGTGCCGGTTCCAGAGCCGATAGCATGCATTAATAATGTATTGATAATGGAATTTATAGGAGCAGATGGCGTAGCAGCGCCGAGATTGCGTGATATCCCTGTTGAGATATTACAACGCGATTTCGACCTGGACGAACTGCTCGCACGTATAGTGGGATACTTGAAGAGCCTTTATAAGAAGGCGGGCATGGTTCATGCCGATCTCAGTGAGTTCAACATACTGATGCGAGGCTATGTGGGGGATGAATTGGAGGTGGAGCCCGTGCTGATAGATATGGGGCAATCCCTGCCCCTTGACCATCCAAACGCGGACGAATTCCTCAGGCGCGATGTCGGAAACATCGTATTCTTCTTCACCAGACTCGGTTTAAAATGCTCAGCAGAAGAAATAATCCGCGAGATAAAAGATGGCAATAATACAGTATGTCAGAGTGCCCCTGGATAGGATTGGGGTGCTCATCGGGCATAATGGGATAGTGAAGGAGGAGCTTGAGCGTGCATCGGCGAGCAGGATAAAGGTGAATAGTGAGGATGGCGAGGTATGCATAGAGAGCACGGGTGGAGATGAGGATGACCCGACGAAGACATTGAGGGTGGTAGATGCAATCAGTGCGATAGGACGCGGCTTCTCACCTGAGAAGGCTTTCGCACTGCTCGAGGATGAGTCCCTCATATTCGATGTCATATCGCTCGCGCATCTCACGCCAAAGGCGCTGAAGCGGATAAAAGGGCGTATAATAGGGCAGAAGGGCAAGACGAGACGTGTGATAGAGACGCTTACGGGCGTTAAAATCTCCGTATATGGTAAGACCGTGAGCTTGATAGGCTATCCTGAGCAGATAAAAGTGGCGAGGGAAGCGATAGAGATGCTCATAAAAGGGACTCCCCACAATACTGTATACGCCTTCCTGGAGCGTAAAAGGCGGGCACTGGAACCCGAGTGGTGAAGAGAGATAAATAAGTATAGTTCAATAGTGGAATGGAGGACGAGTATAGAGAAGAGAGGGAGCGAATGGTTGCCCTTCTGAGGCGTCGGGGGATTAGCACGGAGGTATTAGAAGCGATGAATCGTGTAAAGCGGCATCTATTTGTACCTCCCGAACTGCGAGACCAGGCATACGGGGATTATCCGTTGCCCATTGGTGGCGGGCAGACGATAAGTGCGCCGCACATGGTGGCGATGATGTGTGATTATTTAAAATTGGAGAGGGGGGATAAAGTGCTTGAGATCGGCGCTGGTTCCGGGTATCATGCCGCGGTCATTGCTGAGTTGATAGGCGCTGAGGGTCGTGTATATACAGTAGAGCGACTGGCTTTACTGGTTGATTTCTCAATGCGGAATCTGAGAGAAGCGGGCTATAAGAATGTGGTCGTTGTATCAGGTGATGGAACGCTTGGGCTTCCCGAATATGCACCATTCAACAAGATATGTGTGACATGCGCAGCCCCAGCTGTGCCACCGCCATTGCTCGAACAATTGGAGACCGGCGGCAGGATGGTCATACCCATCGGGAGATACATACAGGAGCTATACTTGGTGGAGAAGAAGAACGGGATTGTGAAGCAGAGCAAATGTGAGGTCGTATTCGTGCCCCTGATTGGCAGATTTGGTTTCAAAGAGGTAAGATGAAAGATGGGTGAGGAGATGGTATCGCCCGCGAGCGGTCGGGTATTGAGGATTATAGGAGAAGAAGGAGAAGGGAGAACGGTCTCTATATTCATGCATCTCCACAATCTCCATGTCACCGTTGCGCCACTGGATGGCGTAGTAAAGCGGATAACGCCGGAGATGGGCACTTATAAGCCCGCATTTATGCGAATCAGCGATTTCAATACGAAGAATACAATTGTGCTGGATACGAAATACGGCACCATAAAGGTGGTTCAGATAGCGGGTTTCTTCACTCGCAGGATAAAGTGTGATGTGGAGGAAGGGCAGGCGATAAGCAAGGGCGAGCGAATGGGTAAGATATGTTTCGGCTCTCGTGTGGATGTGAGCGTGCCAGAGGGTTTTGAGCTATGTGTGGGTAGTGGCACGAGGGTGAGATGCGGTAAGACCGTGATAGCGGTATTGTAAATTATTGAGTCACGGAATGCCACCATTCCATGATATACCCCGGCAATTTGAAGCCGCGTTGATTCAATCGCTCAACAAGATGCAGTGGCAGCGGGCTGAGCGCGAATGTAGCGCGTTCATAGAACTCGACGGGTGAAGATGGTATGATGAAGCTCTTTGACTCTCGCGATAGTGTGGATTCGGTGCCAACGATGGAATAAACATAGCCACCGAATTTCTTCTGCTCGCTGCACCAGCCGAGGAGTGGTTCCGTCTCACCAGACCATGAGACCAGGAATAATATATCACCGGCGCGGGGTCGCGGTGCAAAAGGACCGGACAAATAAGCCTCATCCCCTATCGCCCTTTTTACATGCTGCAGTCTTATCGCGGTCATCTTCGCTACGTTCCTCGCCGGACCCAGCCCACCCATGGTTATCCGGCTTCTTGTCTCCAATTTAGATACGATATCTTCGTAAATCTCTGAATTGATGAATTCATTTACGATGCTGGTTATCACTCTCGATTCCGCATCTATCTTCTCGAACACAGTATTATAATCAGCGTGCTCGTTTATTGCCTCCTTCGTCTTCTGGAACAGGAGTAAGGAGCCAAGCTCGTAGACATCGTTCATAATACCATGCCTGAGGAAAGTATTGGTCGAGTTGGATTTCTTACCTCTGCCCTTCAGTTCCACCATATTCCCATATTCCTTCCCTATCCTCCCTATTGATGAGTCGGGATTGGATACGACGACATCAATGGTGAATTTGGGTGTCCCCGTGCGCTCTATATACTCAGATAGCTGCTTAACCACGATCTTTGGCGTTGAAGTCTCACCACTTCCTGAATTGACGAGCAGAGCTATCTTATCATGCTTCTTCTCCAGTATCGGTGCAGCTTCCAGGATGTTCCTGCCCGGGAAGTCTATATCAACCAGAGTCCGCACCACCTTGTCCATCTGTCCCATGCCGATGTAAAGAGCGCTCTGAGACCTGCCCTCGCCTACGAGGATTATACAGTCGGCATCGAAGAGGTCTCTGTAGAATGGCTTAAACTCCCTCTTCCTCACATTGTGAACATTTCTTATCACGCCATCTATATAGCGGACTTCTCGACCGACTTTGTTCACACCCATATTTCACATTCACAGGCAGAAATATCCATCATCCACTTTTAAACTTTTCGCTTTTTTCACATCCAAAAGTTAATATCTAATCACTGTAAGTTATAAGTTAGCGGGGGTTACCGAGTGGACAAAGGTGGCAGACTCAAGATCTGCTCCCGAAGGGGTTCGCGGGTTCGAATCCTGCCCCCCGCATAAATAATTGTTGCATCCGTCTATTTTCCTGCGGACAAAAATAATGGGCTCGATGCGATTCGAACGCACGACCTCCGCCTCGTGAAGGCGGCGTCATCACCAGCTAGACCACGAGCCCTTTATTAAATCATAATTATATAATTAAAAATCATTTTCCTGTTCCATATATATATGCTATATACACCACAGATGAAACGAATAACGAATCTCGTAACTGTTAATACGACGTATTCGAAGAGTAAAGCAGCGAGGATTTTGATGCAGAGTAGCGATGATTATGAGTGCCTGTTTATGGATTTTACACGTAATCAGGAGGGATTTATAAGAGAGATAGCACATGGCACCGCTCCTGAGTTGATAGTTGATGCGATGGCGCCTGAGGATATTGATATACAGCGCCTTCGAGCCGCCATGCCGTTATTTGAGTGCTTGCCTGCACTTGGTGATAGAGCCCTGTATTGCTACAAGGAAGATGCTTCGTTACTTCTATCGCGAGATATCGCGGTGCAGATATTGATTTTAACAGCGAAGGCGAAGCTGGGTAAGATAGAGGTAAGCGAATGGAAGGAGGTTCTGAAGGACGATATCTTTAATGAACTGGAATCTGCGGGTAGCGAGGCGGAATATATAGCGGATAGAGCGAGGGAGCGGAATATATGCCTGGATGCCACAGAGGAGGTATTAAACTCGCTTTCCAGGCGGGGTTTCCACATAAAGAACATCGTGGTTGACACCCCCTGCAAGCCACTGGATATCCTTGGTGCGAAGTTAAAGCGCGAGATTCTTGGTGAAGCGGAGATAAGTGATGAAGAGGTGGAGCATCTCGTTAAGGAGCATGTGAGATTCGTGGATATGATTATAGAGCGGGGCTATGACCGGGCATACAGGCTATGGGCGAGGCTTTTCGCGCCGAGTAGTAAGTGAGAAATGAGAATAGTGAGAAGAATATGGAGATGAACGCGAAGATAGAGGAGCTAAAGGGCGGGATTTGCGCTGTACCGGGTGTAAGGGCATACGGGCTAAGGGAGAACAACAAGGGACTGGCACTGATAGAGGGCAAAGGTAAAGCAGTGGGTATGTTCACCAGGAACAAGATGAAAGCCGCGCCCCTCATCTTTACACAGCGGCTGCTGCTTGAAACCGGGCGAATAGGTGCAATAATTGCCAATAGTGGCTGTGCGAACAGCTTTACGGGCGAAGAGGGTATGCGAAATGCGAATAGAATGGCAGAACTCGCTTCTGCTGCACTTGGCATTGATAAGAGCGAGGTGGCTGTTGCATCTACCGGTCCCATAGGGAAACAACTGGATATCGGCATGATAGAGCGGCAGGTGCGGGAGGTCGCTAAGAGATTGACTTCAGACCCCGAGGGCAGCACAGCGGCGGCAAGGGCGATTATGACCACTGATACGTTCCCGAAGGAACTGGCTATCAAGGTTGGCGATGTAACAATAGGAGGTATAGCGAAGGGTTCGGGGATGATATACCCACATCTGCATCTGGCTACGGCTACAATGCTGGCATTCATCTATACAGATGCGGAACTGGATGTCGGGACAATGCGAACGTGCCTGAAGGATGCATGTGACAATTCTTTCAATATGATTGTTGTGGATGGGGACATGAGCACGAACGATATGGTATTGCTCGTCAGCCGTGGAGGTGAGGCGATAAGCGAGGAAGACTTCAAAGCGGGCTTGAATTATCTCTGCAAGGCGCTTGCGAAGATGATTGCACGTGATGGCGAAGGTGCAACGAAGTTTATCGAGGTGAATGTGAGTCTGAGGGGAGCGCCAGTGGAGGATGCGAAGTTGATAGCACGTGAGATTCTGAGATCGCCACTGGTGAAGAGTGCCATCTTCGGTGAGCGCATTGACCTCGCATGTGGTCGTATAATAGCAGCCATCGGGAGCTGTATCGGCACCAATACCAGTAGCAATAGCAGCACTGTTCCAGAAGTAGAAGTGGTATCAATGAAGTTCAGGGGAAAAGAGCGGGAGGTGGAGGTGGTGAGGAACGGAAGGATTCTCAGCACGTGGAATCGTGAAGTGATGAAGGGTAAGGAGATAGCCATAGATATTGTGCTGGATGTAGGAGAAGAAGGAGAAGGAGAAGTAGAAGAGGAGGCAACTGCAACAGCATGGGGATGCGACCTCTCCTGTGACTACGTAATGCTGAATGCCTCTATGCTATGAAGATGAAACGTTTAACAGCAATGGAAATAGTGGATGGCATAAAAAGTGGGGCTATATCCTGTGAGGAGTTAATATCGGGGATATATGAGCGAATAGAGAGGAGCGAACTGAACTGCTATATCACATTGAACAAGGAAGAAGCGCTGAGAAAGGCGAGGGAAGTGGATAATAACAGGGATAAAGATGAAGAGGAATACATGCATAAGAAGCTGCTTGGTGTACCTATCGCCATCAAGGACAGTATCTCCACCAAAAATATCCAGACCACGTGCGCATCGAAGATACTCGAGGGTTATATCCCGCCGTATGATGCCACCGTGATAGAGGCGCTGAAGCGCGAAGGCGCGATAATCATAGGTAAGACGAATATGGACGAGTTCTGCATGGGCTCTTCCACCGAGACGAGCTATTACGGACCGACATTAAACCCGCATGACCGGAGTAGAGTGCCTGGAGGCTCTTCTGGTGGTAGCGCCGCAGCTATCGCAGCAGGCGAGGCTGTTCTTGCTCTCGGCTCCGATACCGGAGGCTCGATTCGCTGCCCCGCTTCTTTCTGCGGCATCGTCGGCTTGAAGCCCACTTACGGGCTCGTTTCTCGTTATGGGCTCATTGCATACGCCAATTCCTTAGAACAGATAGGTCCAATGGCGTCAAATGTAAGAGATGCCGCATTACTCCTGGAAGTGATATCGGCGAAGGATGAAAGGGACAGCACACAGGTGAAGTTGAGTAACAACCGTGCTACTAACTATCAATATCGTTACGTGGAAGAGGGTGTGAAAGGTCTGAGGATAGGTGTGCCCAGGGAGTTCATAGAGGGTGTCTCACCAGAGGTTGAATCCGCCGTCTGGAATGCCATTCACAGATTTGAGGAGCTCGGTGCATCTTACGAGGAGATGAGCATGAAATATCTGAAATATGCACTCGCTGCTTATTACATCATTGCAATGTCCGAGGCGTCATCGAATCTTGCGAGGTTTGACGGGCTCAGGTATGGGCTTCGACACGCTCAGGATGCTGACTGGCATACAACGTTCTCAAGGATAAGAGGCGAAGGGTTTGGCGAGGAGGTGAAGAGGCGGATTATTCTCGGTACTTATGCCCTTTCCGTGGGCTACTATGGCAGATATTATCTGAAGGCATTGAAGGTGCGCACACTCATAAGGCGCGAGTTCGATACCGCACTGAAGAGATACGATATACTGGCACTGCCGACGATGCCATTTGTCGCATTTAAGCTCGGTGAACGAATAAAAGACCCGCTTTCTCTATATCTCGCCGATGTTAATACTGTGCCGATGAATTTAGCCGGTGTGCCGTCCATATCAATACCATGCGCATTCTACAATGGGCTACCTGTTGGATTGCAGCTTGTGGGTGAGCAATTCGGAGAAGAAAAGATAATAAATGCCGCTATTGCTTATGAGGAATCTTCAAAGCCATGATATGTATCTCTGTATCGTATTTTTT
>JAGGRS010000259.1 GCA_021159475.1 Candidatus Methanophagales archaeon | reverse complement strand
CGAGGCAGGGCATTTATTGTAAGGGTATCTGATGGCATAAGAGGGCGTAAGAAGATAAAAGAACTATTCATCAGACCGGAACACCTTCGCCCGCAATCGCCCTGATTCTGATTCCGATTCCGAATGTGAATGTGAATGGATATGGGCCCGATGCGATTCGAACGCATGACCTCCGCCTCGTCAAGGCGACGTCATTCCCCTAGACCACGGGCCCTCCACTTGTAGCCTTACGCTTATACAATAATGTCATAATAAAAATAAGGTTGGCATTTATTACCATGGTGGGAGAAGATTTGATTGTGGTGGGTGCAGGACCTGCGGGCATGACTGCGGGTATGTATGGTGTGAGAAGTGGCTTGAAAACACTGGTGCTTGAGAAAGGGATAAGCGGGGGGCTATCGAACGAAGCGCCGGAGATAGAGAATTATCCCGGCTTCGATAGGGTCGGGGGTATGGAACTGGCATCGAAGATAAAGGAGCATGTATCGCGATACGTTGAGATTCGTGAGCTGGAGAAGGTTGAGGCGATAGAAGAAAGCTCGAACGAGCTGGTCGTTACCACCGATAAGGGCTCTTATCGCACAAGAGCAGTGATAATGAGCACAGGAACCAGGCACAGGCGGCTGGGAGTGAAGGGCGAGAGTGAATTCGCCGGGAAGGGTGTATCCTACTGTGCCACCTGTGATGGCTTCTTCTTCAAGAACAAGCCCGTAGCTGTCGTTGGTGGTGGCGATTCCGCAGTCAGGGAGGCTTTATATCTGCAAAAACTCGGTTGTAGGGTCACATTGATTCATAGAAGAGATGAACTCAGGGCGGAGCGGTATCTACAGCGGAAACTGGAAGATGCGGGCGTTACCATCCGCTGGAACTCGGTTGTAAAGGAGATAAAGGGCGATAAGGTGGTAAAAAGCGTTATTCTTGATAGCAATGGCGTTGAGAGCGAGCTCAGCATCGCCGGTCTCTTCGTATCAATCGGAGAAGAGCCGAACAGTGAACTGGCAGCGAAGATGGGCGTTGCACTCGATGCAAATGGGTATATAATCACTGATAAAAGCCAGAGGACGAATCTCAAGCGTGTATATGCCGCAGGTGATGTTACAGGTGGGGTCAGGCAGGTGGTGGTGGCGTGTGCGGAAGGTGCGATTGCCGCGCTATCTGCTTATAACGACCTGCTATGAACGCTATGCTGAGAGAGGTAGGAATAGATGAAGCGGGAAGAGGTCCTGTGATAGGCTCTCTCTTCGTCGCCGGAGTTCTTAACTTTGAAGGGCTGGAAGCGCTGGGCGTGCGAGATTCGAAGAGACTCAGCCCTGAGAGGCGCGAACAGCTTGCAAAACTCATTGAGGACGCTACTGAGGTCCAGGTCGTGGAACTGACTGCGAAGGAGATAGACGAGAGGAGGAAGAGCCAGACCATGAATGAAATCACCGTTGACCTCTTCGCACGTATCATTGAGCTTCTTCATCCCGACAGGGTCTATGTTGATGCTGCCGATGTCAATCCGGAGCGTTTCGCTTACAATATCCGCAAGAGGTGTAACTCTAACATGCATGATATGGAGATAATTGCGGAGTTCAAAGCCGATGTCAACTATCCGGTGGTCAGTGCGGCATCAATAGTGGCGAAAGTGCACCGTGACAGGTCAATCAGGGAGCTTGCCGCAGAAATAGGAGCAGAGATAGGCAGTGGATATCCCGCAGACCCCAGGACCATCCAGTTCCTGAAGCGGTTGCTGAACGACCACAAGGATAAGAATAGTATCCCTGCTTATGTGAGGCGGTCATGGAAAACTGTTGAGCGGCTATGCCATAAAGCATATTTATATACCCACGATTAACTGATAATTGAGATGGTGGTCCCGGAAGGGGATAAGGGAGGAGGAAAGGATAAGAAGCGGGATAAGCATGAGGAAGTGAAGACGTGTCCCGAATGCGGTTCTAAGTGTCTGGTTCATGATTACGGCAGGGCTGAGATATTTTGTGCTGACTGCGGGCTGGTGATTGCCGAGAATATCGTGGACCCCGGACCTGAGTGGCGTGCCTTTGACTCAGAGCAGATGTCCAAGAGGGCGAGAACCGGTGCGCCACTCACCTATCGAATCCATGATAAAGGACTGAGTACGCTCACCAGCTGGGATTCGCCAGCGCAGGGGCAATACAATCTGAAGAAATGGGAGCAACGGACCCATATAGCAAATACAGCCGAGAGGAGCTTCGTATTCGCACTCTCTGAGATAGAACGGATGGCATCCGCGTTAAAACTCCCGATGAATGTCAGGGAAGCGGCGTCCATGCTATACAGGAGAGCGATGAAGAAGCATCTAATTCGTGGACGCAGCATTGAGGGTATAACCTCAGCGATACTGTATATCACCTGCCGGCAGTATGGAGTGCCGCGAACACTCGAGGAGGTGAGTGGGGTTTCAAGAGTGGGGCAGAAGGAGATATCGCGTGCTTACAGGTTCCTGTTAAGGGAACTGGACATTAAGGTATCGCCCGCATCTCCTGTTGACTTCGTACCCAGATTCTGCTCCATGCTCGGTCTCGGTGGTGACATAGAGGCGAAAGCGATAGAGATAATAAAGAGAGCCTCGGAGAAGGAACTGACCAATGGGCGCGGACCAATCGGCATTGCTGCCGCGGCTATTTATATCGCTGCGATATTAAATGGCGAGCATCGCACGCAGAAAGAAGTATCTGATGTTACCGGTGTTACTGAAGTCACAATAAGGAACAGATACAAGGAATTATCCGAGCAACTGGATATAGAAGTGCTTCTATAGTGCGTATATTACATGTAAAACTCCTTTATGAACTCATAATTACGCTTTATATCAGTTCGCCCTTTTATTACGCGTCCATGACCGGGTAGCAGGAGTTCAGTCTCCAATAGAGATATCCGACGGATGGACGCTCTCAGCGCTTCTTTATTACCAAAAGGCAGGTCTGTCCTGCCCACACCATGCTCAAACACAAGGTCACCCGCTATCAGGAACTTATCAGTGGGCGAGTAAAAGCATATACTCGCTGGTGAATGCCCCGGAGTATGTATTATCCTCAATTCCCGCTCCCCCAACCTCAATACATCCTCTATCTCCATATCAACCTCGAAATCGAGCCTGTGTGGCATATTGAATAATCGCGACGCCTCTTCTATCATGACATCAAGATATTCCAATTGCGAGGAATGCAATGCCACTCTGGCGTTATAAGCCTCTTTCAATGCCGCTATTGCATCGTAATGGTCCGGATGGAGATGTGTTACCATTATGATGTCAACTTTGGTCACTCCGTCGTTAGCCATCTCCTCAATTCGCAGTTTGAGATAATCCCTCAGCCCGGGGTCTATCAGGAGTGTGAGTTCATCCTTTATCACGTATGTGTTCGCATCGAACGGTCCTCTCTCCCTATACCAGTACACACCATCCTGAACTCTCATGACCGGCTCAGCATTGAATCATTTAGCAACCAGTGGCAGTAATGTGATCAGTGCAGATTCAATAATGGCGGCAATGACGAGAAGCGGCAATATAAGTGTGAGAAATACCCACAAGCCCATCTTCATCTCGCCCCCCAAATCCCGCTCACCTCTGCTCCGGAAGACCTCCCTGCCCAGTCTCAAGCCAATGGCGGCGGATATCAAGAAAGCCGGTATCTCAAATATCCCGTGCGGTATGATCGCAACGAGAACAATTCCCCCTTCCTGCTGCACAAACCAGCCAACGAGCCCGCCGTTGACGAACGCGGAGAATAGCGGGACTATACCTGCCAGGGGTCCGGATAGGATATCAATGAAGCATGTAAATGCGTTATTCAGGAAAATAACGAAGAAGAACAGGAGGAATAAGACCCATAGGGGATACGAATCTGAGAAGTCCTTTACATTCTCACTCAGTTGCTCTATATATTCCAGAGCCGCACTGAACAACTCGTTGAGGAAGCCGAGATATCCAATGATAGCGGAACAGACGAAAAATGCGGAGACGAACAGGATATAGAACCTGAGCGAATAAAGATATTCACGTAACGTGAATTCTCCTCTCATCTCTCTCATACTCTTCAAGATTGGTTTATAATATAATAATCATCATCCATACTCCCACTCCGGTATCCCTCAAGGTCAATGGTGATGTAGCGGAATCCGAGCTTCTTCAGTTCCGTGCTGAGATGTTCAAGCTGATTAAGCCGTTTTAAATTGAAGAAGCGCGTGAGTTCCTCCCTCGCCAGCTCTATCCTCGCTATCCCATCGCAGTGCAGCCGAACCCTGAGCTGAGAGAAGCCAGCATCTAAGAGGATATTCTCCGCATTCTCTATCATCTCCAGTTTATCGCCCGTTATCCTCTCGCCATAGGCTATCCTTGTCGCTAAGCAGGCATTTGAGGGTTTGTTCCAGAACGGAAGCCCCATCTCCTTCGCTATTGCCCTCACTTCGGACTTTGTTATGCCCGCTTCCGCGAGGGGATGCCACAGCCCGGATTCACGGGATGCTGCTATGCCTGGTCTGTGTCTGTATCTGTATTCGTGGTAATCGGAGGCGGTAACACCTTCTGCAACCGTTGCTATCCCCTCATCGGCTGCTATCTGCTTTAATAACTGACTGAAACGTCTCTTACAGTAGTAACACCTCTCACGGGTATTCGCTACGAACTCTTCATCGCCGAGCATGGAGAGATGCACAATCTTATGTCGTATGTTAAAGTAAGCGAATAATTCTTTTATTGACTTCAAATCCCTATCAGGGATGAGTTCCGTAGCTATTGTCACGGCGAGAACGTTATCACCCAGCACTTCATTGGCGACTGCGAGCAGCAGACCACTGTCTACACCGCCGGAGAAGGCAACAATTAAACTATCTCGCTCCGCTATTCGCTCACGCAATAATTCAAGTTTCTCCATCAGTCTCCATGCTCTCCATTATATATGATAATAATAACGTAAGCGTAAGGTAAGCGAACATGCATGAACAGAAGCTGAAGATAGCGGTTGGCGGTAAGGGCGGTGTGGGTAAGACAACTGTTGCGGGCACGCTCGCCCGGCTAATGGCGCGGGAAGGGCGTAGAGTTATTGCGGTTGATGCGGACCCCGCCATGAATTTAAGATTCACATTGGGGATAAAGGCGAATCCAGCCCCTGTATCTGACCTTAAAGACCTGATATATGAACGAACAGATGCATATTCGGGCTACGGTGTCTACAAGCTGAATCCAAAGGTGGATGACATAATTGATAGATACGGTGCTATTGGACCTGATGGGGTCGTCCTGGTGGTGATGGGCACGGTGGAGCGAGGCGGTAGCGGCTGTATATGCCCTGAGAGTGCATTCCTTCGCGCTTTGCTGCGCCATGTGATATTCAGGGAGAATACGGTTATAATGGATATGGAAGCGGGGATAGAGCATTTAGGGCGTGGAACGGCGAGGGGTGTAGACCTGATGCTTACGGTTGTGGAGCCGGGGATGAGGTCGGTGGAGACGGTGGGGCGAATAAAGGAACTTGGCGAGGACATCGGTATAAACCGTTTTGCGGGCGTGATTAACAAGGCTACGGATTCTGCGATGGTGGCGGAGATAAAAGAGCGATTGATGGAACTGGACATACCCTTACTGGGGGTGATACCCTATGATAGGGCATTGATAGAGGCGGATATGGAAGGTGTAGCACCGGTGGATAGAGGCGGGGCGGCAATCGAGCGAATAAAAGAGATAAAAGATAGGATTATTACATTACTCAGTTCTTCTATTGTATCATAAATAACAAGGGGGAGTGGATAGGATATGGGAGCGATAATGAAGATTGCGGGTCCTCTGGTTGTTGCCGATGATATGCGTGGCTGTGAGATGTATGAGGTGATAAAGGTAGGAGAAGAGGGTTTGCTGGGCGAGACGATAAGGCTGGATGGTGACCTCGCTTATATTCAGGTGTATGAGGATACAACGGGCTTGAAGCCCGGTGAACCCGTGCTAAAAACAGGCTCTCCTCTATCTGTTGAGCTCGGACCCGGGCTTTTGAAGAATTTCTATGACGGTGTGCAGAGACCTCTGGAAGCCTTAAGGGCGAAGGTGGGGGATTATATAAAGCGGGGAGTGCATGCAGAGGCACTTGACCGTGCTAAGAGATGGAAGTTCACAGCAAGAGCGGATGAGGGACGCGAGGTAGAAGGCGGTGATATTCTCGGCGTTGTTCAGGAGACGGAGGTGATAGAGCACAGGATTATGGTACCGCCGGGCATAAAGGGCAAGCTTATAGAGCTCAAGGAAGGTGAATTCACGGTAGATGAATGTATAGGGCGTGTGGAGACGGATACGGGCGAAGTGGAATTGAAGATGATGCAGAGATGGCCCGTGAGGAAGGGGCGTCCATATAAGGAGAAACTGGACCCCGATGTGCCTTTACTCACTGGGCAGCGTATCAATGATACCTTCTTCCCGATAGCGAAAGGCGGCACGGGCGCTATTCCGGGCGGGTTTGGCACCGGGAAGACGGTCATGCAGCATCAATTAGCACGCTGGGCTGATTCTCAGGTCATTGTTTATATCGGGTGTGGTGAGCGAGGCAATGAGATGACAGAAGTGCTGGAAGATTTCCCAAAGCTCATTGACCCGCATACGGGTAAAACACTGATGGAGCGGTCCACACTCATTGCGAACACCTCAAATATGCCGGTAGCGGCAAGGGAGGCATCTATTTATACGGGAATCACTATCGCGGAGTATTATCGCGATATGGGCTATGATGTGGCGATACAGGCGGATTCCACATCGAGATGGGCGGAAGCGCTGCGGGAGATCTCGGGTAGATTGGAGGAGATGCCGGGTGAGGAGGGCTATCCCGCATATTTAGCGGCGCGGCTGTCGGATTTCTATGAGAGAGCGGGACGTGTAAGAACCCTGTGCTCACCACAGGAAGACCGAATAGGGTCTGTTACGGTGGTCGGAGCGGTTTCACCGCCTGGAGGCGATTTCTCAGAGCCCGTAACACAGAATACACTGCGCGTGGTCGGCAATTTCTGGGCGCTCGACTCCTCATTAGCAGATAGGCGGCATTTCCCCGCTATAAGCTGGTTACGCAGCTATTCGCTTTACATCGGCTACCTCCGCGATTGGTTCTCCAAATTCGGGGCTCATGACTTCATGGAGCAGCGCGAGGAGATGATGAGTCTGTTGCAGAAGGAGGCGGAATTGCAGGAGATAGTGCAGCTCGTGGGTGCCGATGCGCTACCGCCACGAGAGAGAGGTATCCTGGAAGTGGCGCGGATGATAAGGGAAGATTTCTTACAGCAGAATGCATATCACGAGATTGATTCCTACTGCTCATTGGAGAAGCAGTATTTGATGGCGAAGGTGATTCTGGAGTGGTATGACAGAGCGAAGGAGGCGATAGAGCGTGGTATACCAGTGGAGAGACTGGAGACGATGCGAATAAAGGATGCGATAGCGAGGATGAAGTATATAAAGAACGAGGAGTTCAGAGCTAAATATGAGGATATAATGCGAGCTATGAAGGATGAATTTGAGGCATTGACGAAGCATGGCTCGGGTTCGTGAAGAGAGGGGGTGAATAAAATAAATGGCGGTAGATATATCGGCGAGGGAATACACCACGATAAAAGAGGCGGCAGGTCCTTTAATTGTGGTGGAAGGCGTAGAGGGCGTTTCGTATGGTGAGGTGGTGAAGGTAGTGACGCCCGAGGGCGAAGAGAAGACGGGTCAGGTGCTGGAAGCGGGCAGGGGGCTTGCTGTGGTGCAGGTCTTCGAGGGCACTTCCGGGATAGACACTTCAAGGACACGTGTGAGATTCACCGGCGATATCATGCGAATAAGTGTTGCGCAGGATATGGTTGGGCGGTTCTTCGATGGGCTGGGCAATCCCCGTGATGGAGGACCGGAGGTGATAGCGGAGGAGCGACTGCCCATCATCGGCGCCGCGATAAATCCCACTGCACGTGATTATCCACGTGAATTCATACAGACCGGGATATCCACCATTGATGGCATGAACACGCTCGTGCGTGGTCAGAAGTTGCCAATATTCTCGGGTGCGGGTATGCCACATAACGCCCTTGCCGCCCAGATAGCGAGGCAGGCGAAGGTATTAACGACCGGGGAGCCGTTTTCGGTCGTGTTTGCTGCAATGGGGATCACACATGAGGAGGCTTCTTTCTTCATTCACGACTTCGAACGCACAGGTGCAATTGAACGCATGGTTGCATTCATCAATCTCGCGGACGACCCCGCAATTGAACGCGTGATAACGCCGCGAATGGCGTTGACGACCGCCGAGTTCCTCGCTTATGAATATGATATGCACATTCTCGTTATTCTCACGGACATGACGAACTACTGCGAGGCATTGCGGGAGATTTCCGCGGCGCGCGAGGAGGTGCCGGGCAGGCGTGGCTATCCGGGCTACATGTACACCGATCTATCAACGATTTACGAACGAGCGGGTCGAATAAGGGGACGTAAAGGGTCTATCACGCAGATACCGATACTGAGCATGCCTGATGACGACATAACGCATCCCATACCAGACCTGACGGGGTATATAACCGAGGGTCAGTTTGTTCTATCGCGAGACCTGCACAGGCGCGGTATATACCCGCCGGTGGATGTATTACCTTCGCTATCCAGGTTGATGGATGAGGGTATAGGACCGGGGCGGACGAGAGAGGACCACGCGGGCGTATCGAATCAGCTATACGCGGGCTATGCGGAAGGACGCGATATGCGTGACTTAGTGGCGGTGGTGGGCGAGGAGGCACTAACGAGCCGTGACAGGAAATACCTGGAGTTCGCAGACGCATTTGAGAAGCGGTTCGTCACGCAGGGCAGGAACGAGGAGCGGAGTATAGAAGAGACACTGGACATCGGCTGGGATTTACTCGCAACACTGCCGGAAGGGGAGCTCAAGCGTATTGATGAGCACATAATAAAGAAGTATCATCCGAAGTACAGGAAAGGGGAGTAAATGGGCAGATACATAGAAGAGGCGAAAGAGATGTATGAGGAGGCGAAAAAAGAGTTTGAAGAGGGCTGTAAAGAGAATAATCGCATAAAAATGCGCGATGCGAGCGAGAAGGCATGGATTTCTGTTGTATTAGCCACGAATGAACTGTTTGCCAAAAGAAACGTGCCGATTCCTAAGAGCCATCGAGAGAGAAGAGAGAGGTTAAGAGAACTGGAGAAACGGGATGAACTCATAAGAGAGAAGGGATTGGTAGATAGGTTCTCGGCAAGGGACCATCATCTACATGAACAGTGCTTTTATGAAGGATACTGTGAACCAGACCTTTTGGAAGAGAATATTGAAAAAGTTAAGAGATATATTGAGGATATTGAAGAGCTATGAAATTATAAGTAGAAAATGAACCAAAAGGGGGGGTTTAGAGGATAGAGGATGGGAAGATTAGTGGCAGTGCTGGTTTTGGTTCTGGTTGTTTTATTCATATCAGTGGATTCTGCCTCCGTAACGGGCAAGGAGCTTGAGGGTAAGCGTGTCTTGATGGTGGTGGCGCCGGAAGGCTACAAGGAGGAGGAGCTATCGGTGCCTTCGGGCATATTTAAGGACTCGGGTGCGGAGGTGGTGGTAGCGAGCACACGGACAGGCATAGCACGAGGCATGTCGGGCGGTGAAGTGGCTGTAAATCTTTCTGTTGGCGATGTGAACATCTCGGATTATGATGCGATAGTGATTGTAGGCGGTGTGGGCTCAATGAAATATCTATGGGACGACAGCGACCTGAGGGATATGGTCAGAGCGGCTTATGATAACCACAAGGCGGTGGCTGCAATTTGCCTCTCGCCGGTGGTGCTGGCACGGGCGGGTATTCTGCGTGATAAAGAGTGCACGGCGTTCGTAACGGCGAAGGAGGAACTGATAAAGAATGGTGGGAGGTATCGGGATGCGGGTGTGGTGGTCTCTGGTAATATAGTGACAGCAAAGGGACCGGAATATGCACGTGAGTTCGCTATGGCGGTCTCGGATGTGATGCTGAACAGAAGCAGTAGCAGACCGTATGAGATGCCTTCACCGGAGCCAGAGGGGTTCGTTACGAGCCTTGTAGCTGTGGCGATAGCTGTTGTATCGGTCTTGTTTGCGTTGCGGTGGCGGTTGTAGAGCATCACGGCGATGAACACGTATCGCAACTGCTTTGCGGGCAGTTTATGCGCTGTTCGGACGCTTACCTGCGCCATCGGCACGCTCGTTGCCGCGAGTAGAATCAATGATTCAAGGTTCGGTTCATGTTCATGTATTACTATTAGGTTATGGGAGCTCCCGCTCCTTCTCTATTATCTCACTCTCCTCTATTGTTCCGTACTCCTCATGTAGCCTTATCACAAGTGCGAGTGCAACGGCAGTTGTCGCCGCTCCCACCACAATCGCTGTAAGCATGAGCACATGTGGCAGTGGATTCGCATACACAACCCCATGCTCCACTATGCCCCCTGTTGCCCATGGAAGTGCTCCTTTCACTATCGGCTCGGTCACTCCTCCGCCCCAGCCCCC
>JAGGRS010000113.1 GCA_021159475.1 Candidatus Methanophagales archaeon | reverse complement strand
TGTCACAAATGCCATGTCCATTCAGGACCGGAGATGTTTCTGTATATGAAAGAGATGACAAACCATCTTGAGGGTATAAGTGAAGGTCTGAAGGCGGGCAAGAGTTTAGAAGAGACTACAGCGGAGATGGCAGAGCACCTCGAGAGTAAGCCACCCACAAGTGCTTCTCTTCCCAAGAATGAGTATTGTATGGAATGTCACAGTACCCATAAAAAACCATTGGCGCAGATTGCAGACCCCCGTATCTCTTGCTTTAAATGCCATTCCACGATTGCACACACCGGGCATAAGGTCGCTCTCTACCATGGATACTGGAGTCCAGATTTAGAGGGTCGCGAATGTGTAGCGTGCCACAACGAGCATGATGTGACGGTAAAGGAAGAGACCTGCAAAGCGTGTCACCCACCGGAGAAACATCCCTAATCCTTAACTTAATTTCTCCGGATATTCTTTCTTTTCATTCTACCTTTATGCGCTTCATTGCATATCAGAATGACCATGCCAGCTGCCATCAATATCACGCCAGCCCATACGAGCCATATCAGTGGCACTCGCTTCACTTTTATCCTGAAGTTCACTGGCTCACGCTTCTCTCCCATGAGCGCATAGAATAGCGAGTTATAGCTGGAGTTCGTGTGCTCCATAAAGATATAGAGGTCGCCTCGCAATGTGGAGATGATCAGTGGTTTGGACACAATACCATAGTTTGGATAATAATACATCCTCAGACTATTGTTGTTATATGCCGTAGTGCCATCGGCGATAGAGACATCAAGAGCCAGACCTGAGTATTCAGGCATGGTAAAGAAATGCCCGGCATGGGCGTAAACACGCCCTCTGCCCGGATATATCGTGGGAGAACCCAGAGTTATCTTCGCACCGAGCGCATCAACAGTCGAATTGGGCTCCACAATTATGCTCCTGCTCTCTGTCTGCGCGGTGGAGCTGACGAATACGCCTATCAATATAATAATGATGGCGATATGTAGTAGCGCCCTGCCCCATATATATGGACTCATACTCTTAGTGCGCAGAGCGGATACGAGCGAATAAGCGATGGCAAATCCTGTGGCGAGCAATAGAGGCAGTCCGAAGTTAGCCATCCAGTTCGGTGTTGGAACACGGAGCAGTGCCAAAATCACGCCAATAACTGCTATTGAGGCGATTAACCCTATAAATCTCTTCACCTTCATGCTCATGCTTATATTGCAGCCCATCAATGCAGCGACGAATACGAGTGTGAAGGGATAGCACCATCTATTATAGAATTCCGGGCTTGTGCTCATTGGTGCACCACCCAGTGCACCCCCTATCAGGGGTGCAAGGTCGCCCAGGAAACATATAATCATGAGAAACATCAATGACCAGAACGCCACGAATAGAGAGATGGAATTCAGTGACGAGATATCAACTTCCGGACTGTAAATGGGTCTGGCTCTCTCTCTCCTTACCTTCAATGCGAGATAGAAGAAGTAGAGGATAACACCAAGTGCGAATATTAGAAGTGCAGGTCCCACAGGCGATTCCCCGAATGCATGAACCGATTCTAAGAGTCCTCCGCGGGTGAGCGCGGTGGCGAAGATGACCATGAAGAAGGTAATTATAAGCGTGAGCTCTCTCATCAGGTCTTTACTCCCGCCTGGCAGGTGGAAGTATGCAGTAAGAGCGAGCCAGGGCAGTAGAGAGGCGGTCTCCACGGGGTCCCAAGCCCAGTAGCCACCCCAGCCGAGGACTTCATAAGACCACCACCCCCCAAGTGCTATTCCAAGTGCGAGGAACAGCCACGCGGAATATAGAATAATGCTGTTTAGTTCTTCTTCGCCTTCTCGCTCGCCTGTTGCCAGCCTCGCAAGCATGAAAGCGCATGCGAAGAACACGAATACATAGCCGATAAAGACCACCGGGGGATGCACGAGCACCCAGAGAGTTTGAAGCAGTGGATTGAGCCCTGCACCATCGGGCGGGTTCGCGGGTAGAAGCTCAAAAGGGCTCTTCAATATCGTGAAAACGAGGATAGAAATGAAGAAGATGTCCAGTATCCTGGATGCTGCTATGTTGAACCTGCGCTCTCGTCCAGAGACTCTTATGCGATATATAAAATATGTAATGGAGAAGATGAACGCGATGAAGAGCATTGACCCGCTACTGCCTATCCAGGGATCGCCGATCTTGTAAGGGAGTGCGAGGCTCGAAGAGCTGTAAGTGTAGACCTCCGCCAGCCAGAAAGCATCATTTACAAAAGCCATGGTTAGCCTGAAGTATGCAGCGACTACCAGCATGCAAGCGAGCGAAGAAGCGATAAAAGCGGCTTCAAACCTCCTCCTCGTGCCTGCCCGCATCAGCATACTCAGATCGAATAAGAGCAGAATGGCTGCCAGTATTATGAATGCATTTCCTATCTCCATCTACTATCCCTTCTCTTCTTTGCTCTTTATCTTGTCCTCAAGAAATAAAAGCTATACGGTTTTAATTAACTGGTTAATTTATTATTGATTTGTTGCATGGAGGGGGATATAGCGGTAGCAAAGGCAAAGCGGATTGTAATAAAGGTGGGCACAAGCACCCTCACGGATGATAACCACCGACTCGTGCACGCTAAAGTGGAGAAACTTGCGCGAGAGATAGTAGAGCTGAGGAGACGTGGGAAAGAGGTCATACTGGTCTCATCAGGTGCGATCGGTGCGGGCATAGGGAAATTAAACCTGAAGCAGAGACCACGTGATATCAAGCTCTTACAGGCTACTGCTGCTGTTGGACAGAGCATCCTGATGAGCACCTATGACCGCTATTTCTCCGCTTATGGTCAGACGATTGCGCAACTCCTGTTAACGCATGCCGACTTCCGCAGTCGTCAGAGGTATCTCAATCTGAGAAACACTCTACTCACATTGCTCAAATCGGGTGTGATTCCCATAATAAATGAGAATGATACCACGGCAGTGGATGAGATTAAGGTAGGAGACAATGATAACCTGTCAGCACTTGTGGCAAGCAACCTCGAAGCCGACCTGCTTATCATACTTACTGATACTGATGGCTTGTTCACGCGAGACCCGCGCAGGAGTAAGAGAGCGGAGCTCATCCCGGTTGTGCGTGATATAACACCCGAGATTGAACGAATTGCACATAGAGGTGCGAAGACGAGTAGCGCTGGTGGCATGAGGACGAAAATAGAGGCGGCAAGGCTCGCAATGAATGCGGGTATTCCTGTCATCATTGCGAACGGCGCTAAAGAGAACGTCCTGCTGCGCATCGTAGAGGGTGAACCAATTGGAACGCGGTTCTTACCACGGAAAACCGACAGAATGAATGACAGAGAGCACTGGATTCGGTTTATATCACCGCCGAGGGGTAGAATAAAGGTGGACGAAGGAGCAAAAGCTGCTTTAGTCGCTAAGGGTGGTAGCCTGTTACCATCGGGCATCATCGGCGTAGAAGGAACTTTCATGCCCGGCGACACCGTTAGTATCACTGATTCTCGTGGTATCGAATTCGCCCGTGGCATAACCAATTACTCCTCTGTGGAGATAGAGAAGATAAAAGGGCTTCATACCGGTGACATCGAGCACGTTCTGGGGCATAAAGAGTATGACGAAGTGGTATATCGCGGTAATCTCTACCTGATACATGAGGGAAATGCCGGGAGAGAGGATAGCGCTCAAGATAGGTTATCTTGGAACCAATTATCACGGCTTTCAGATTCAGCCTGAACCGGAACTGCCGACGATAGAAGGGATGCTCTTCAGTGCTTTTACACGGCTCGGGCTATTTGAATTTGAGTCTGAATCCGAATCAGGACCACGGCGCTCAGCTAACTACTCCGCCGCTGGCAGGACAGATAAGGGCGTTCACGCTCTTGCGCAGGTAGTATCCTTTGATACCGCTAAGGAGGTGACCCCGCGAATGATAAATAGCATGCTACCGGACGATATATGGGTCTATGCAATTGCAAGACCCTATCCGGGATTCAATGCGCGCAGGGATGCGAAATCGCGCAGATACCGGTATTTCCTATTCTCAGAACCGGAGCTGGATTTATCGCGAATGAAGGATGCTTCAGAACTACTTATTGGGAGACATAATTTCTATAACTTCACGCAGGGGCATGAAGCGGACTTGGACTCGTATGTCAGGGAGATAAAGCGGATAGAGCTCATGAGGAACGGTCCTTTTATCGTTATTGATGTTGAGGCGAACGGGTTTCTCCGCAAGATGGTGAGGAAGCTCGTCTCGGCTCTTTGCATGATTGCCCGTGGCGATAGGGATGAGAACTGGTTAGAAGCGCTACTGGAATTGCAGTTACGGGATAGTATAGAGCCAGCCCCTCCTTTTGGGCTCGTATTGAGAGAGGTCGTTTATGATAACATAGAATTCGTGGAGGATAGATACGCGATGAGGCGAATAGAGGAGCGATTGAAGCGGGAATTGGTCATGCATAGCACAATCGCCCGTGTCTTACAGGAGCTTATCCCGCATACTAAATCCTGAGCTAAAGCACCTTCCGCATTAAAATCGCCGCCTCGCCATCCTTATAATAAAAAGGAACGAACCCTATCTCGGTGAATCCCATGCTTTTATATAACCGCTGCGCTATCCAGTTACTCACCCTGACCTCGAGCCGCACGAACCCTATCTTATACTTACGCAGGAGATTGAAGCCGGTTTTTAGTAATGCACGTCCCACACCCCTGCCCCGAAACCGTGAATCCACTGCGAGCGCAAATACCCGCCCTTCCTCCTCTGGCGTTAATATCAATATTTCAAACCCTATAACCTGCTCATTTCGCTCCGCCACGATGAAGCCCTCAGGCCACTCCTTATACAACTCGATATACAGGTTCGCATCGCCTTCCAGAAATGCCTCCTCGTCTATCTCCATCACTCGCCTTATGTCCGCCATCACAAAGTTCCTTATTCTTATCATGAACCCCTTCGTCGTGCTCATGACCACAGGTTTCATTCTCTCTCCCCCTTTATCTCCTTCTCCTCATTCAACTCCTCCATCCTTGTATATTCAGTCACGAGCTCCGCTATTCGCCGCATCAAATCCTCGCTCACTTCGTTATTGGCTCGCCGTGCGTGCGCTCGCCATCTCGCTACCACTTCCTTCTCCCGCTGTAAGTCTGTAACAGGCATCTTCATTCGTATCTTCTCCGCCTTCGCCTGCCTCGCATATTTCATCCGCTTTATGAGCAGTTCCGCAATGGCATCGTCTATCTCATCTATCTTCCTCCTTATCTCCTGTAATCGCTCCATTTGTGGCTCGTGGTGGCAGCCCATTTTATTAATTATAAATAAGTAAGGAGAGAAATAAGAAAAGAGCATGAAGATGTCGCTGCCCGATACCGATAGTGAAGCAGAAGCAAAGCCCCCGGATAGTGATAGCACAGGGGCTAAGGTTATGGTAAAGCGAGGTAGCAGTAGCAGAGAAGGAGGAGGTAGAGGTGAGTATGGGAATGCGAGGGCGAGGTATAGATATGGCGATAGATGTAAGCAAGCTGAGCATACTCAGCCGTGCCTCTGCCTTCTTCCGCGAATTCTCCGATGTGTTTAAACAGGCACCTCTATCACTCGTATTCTGCACGCTAACGGGTCTTTTTGCGGGACTTGGACTGAGTTTCATGCGTGATATACTGCAATTGTTACCCGAACTCATGATTCTCATCCCTCCTGCGACTGATATGCGTGGCAATGTTTACAGCGCACTTGTGTCCAGATTGGGCACATCCATGCACCTCGGGCTATTCTCAAAGAGTATGAGAAGGGGCAGTGTCTTATATCAAAACGCATATTCCTCGCTCTTACTTACTCTTGCACTCTCCGTTATTCTCGGCATTCTGGCGAGATTGGTCGCCTTCGCTTTTGGTATGTCGCGGATTTCCATCTTCGGGTTTGTATTCATATCTGTAATAGGGGGTTTGATATCCGGGTTTGTGCTGCTTGGTATTGCTATTCTCGTCTCCGTTATTGGTTATCACAGGAACTGGGACCTGGATAATGTATCGTCACCGATAATAACCTCCGCTGGCGATATGGTCACCATTCCCTCATTAATGCTGGCGACTCTGCTCCTTTTAAAGCTTGATTCTACGCCTGTATACTTCAACACGTCATCGCTATTATTCATGGCACTGGCGGTTGTTGGCACGATAAAGGGCTTAAAGTCGAGCGATGCGATTGTGAGACGGATAATCAAGGAGAGTATTCCCATGCTCGTCATCTGTGGAGTTCTCGGTATCTTCGCCGGACTGGTTCTGAACAGGCGACTGGAGGGTATAATCGCCATTCCCGCAATACTGGTGATGATTCCACCGTTCCTGGGTGCGAGTAATGCCCTCGGTGGCATATTGAGTGCACGCCTTTCTTCCATGCTCCATATTGGCACCCTGAATCCGAGGTCATACCCGCCTAAATCGGTGGTAATGAATTTCTTCGTTGTATATCTCTTATCTCTATTCATATTCGCCCTTGTTGGTATAATGTCAGGAGTGATAGCGGGAAAAAGCGGGTTATTGGTAGTGAGACTGGTGTCCATAGCTATGCTTGGCGGTATTCTCTGCTCCACGTTCCTTAACTTCGCTTCTTACTACATCGCTATACTATCATTTAAATTCGGACTGGACCCCGATAATGATACGATACCACTGATAACAAGCCTGACGGATGTGGTCGGTGTGTTATGTCTCGTATTCGCGATGTCATTGATTTTATAAACTAAACTATCGCTTTATACACTTCCAGTGTCCGTGCAGCAATTCTATCCCATGAGTAGCCCCGCTCCACTATTCGCCTCGACTCCTTACCCATCTTCTCCAGGTCTGAATGTAGCATCTCTTCTATTGCCTCCCTTATCTCCTTCACCGTGGTTCCACAGAGAATGCCATTACCCTGCACGTAATACCTGTTATCACCCACATCAGTGGCAATTACCGGTAATCCAGAAGCCATCGCTTCAAGCAGTGCAATCGGCTGCGCCTCGAGCTTGGAGGGCAGTATAAACATATCCAGACCGCGATAGAACGAAGCGGCATCGTCAACATAGCCCAGAACCTTTATACGCTCGTCCTCCAGTCTCTTTATACGCTCATATAGTGGTCCCGTGCCCGCAATCTTCAAATAGACCGGCTCGGACATCAGTGTTTTTACCGCCTTTATCATATTTATTATGTTCTTCTCAGGCGATAATCGCCCAAGATAGCCGATATATATGCCCCTCTTTCGCTTTCCCTCTTCAATAGCGCTATCACGTGGACGGAAATGATTTATATCCACACCATTTGGTATAACCACCGTCTCAGGCTCGAGGCAATACCGCAGAATATCTGCCGCTATCTCCGAACTCACGGATATGAACTTCTTTGAACGCCCCTCGTATAGAGATGCAAGTGCTGCAATGAGCGCTTTTGCAAATTCACCCCCAAAGTTGCTACCCGTCGGGATATGAAACGTATTGATGATATTACATTCAGAGCATATAGAAGAGAAAGGTAGCAGGAATTCTGAGAATGTGGCGGCGTGATGTATGTGCAGGATATCACAATCCTCTACTTCCTTCTTTATCTTACCGAGCGAGAGGTCAAACCCGTAAGAGATGCCGCCTGAGGTGTTACCGAGCATGAAGGAGCCGAGCGCATACTGGTTTATCAGCTTCACTTCAACCCCCATCTGCATAAGCTCCCTCGATAGCGCCTCTACGTGCGTTCTTATACCCCCGTTCACACTTCTATAATAAAACGCTACCTTCATCTGTTAGCTTACCTTATTTATTTACCGCATAGCGTATATAAAAATTTCGCTTGTTATCGGAAGCATATCCAATATGACTACAATCAAACATTTTACATCTCACTTATAACCTTCATGCCCGTAATTGCACCCACAATCAAACTCGTATAATAAGTGCTCAACCGCCATAGAAGTGTGAATATCCCCAGTAAAGGTGTGCTCACGAGCGTATGATAGAGATATGCACTGCTCAGTTCGGATACACCACTGCTGCCCGGGCTTACAGGCATCGCAGCGATTATGACGAGTATGAATTGTGCCGCAATTGAGTATATCCAGACCGGGTCCACACCGAGTCCGAGTAGCAGGAACGAAGGTATTGTGAATTCAACGAACCAGAAAGCGATGGTGAGAAGGAGAGCGAGTCTAATAGTCTTCTTCCCTTCCCGCTGGAACTTCTTATGCGCTTCGTGAAAATTCTCCAGCTCCTGATAGACCTTATCGCGTATCCGCTCCATTTTATGGACCCTCATCTTTATGAATACCCAGTCAATGAACCTCTTTAGCTTATCTGGTCTGGTTATACCATACACCATGAGCAATACGCCGAGGATGAGTATGATACCAATAGCAGTGAATATAGCCGAGTAACGAGGTATTACCGTTCTGAAGAGGATAAAACTTATTGCACCACCAATCATAACGACCATGAAATCCAGTGACCGTTCACCGAAGACGATAGCTGTTCCATCACCTACTGTCAGTCCACTGCGTCTCAGCAGATATATTCGCACTGGCTCGCCACCGAACTGAGAAGGGGTTATACATGCGGCGAAGAGACTTGCCAGAATTATCTTCAGTGATTGTGACAATCTCAGGTCACCATCTGTATGTGCACCGCACAAGAAATCACTCATCAACTTCATCCTGAAACTCCATACGAGCCATGCGGAGATATGCATACCGAGCGCGAGTGCGAGAAATAAGGGATTGACCTCTCCTATCGCCTCAAAGGTCGCTGGTGTTACACGATAAGGAGAGAACAGGAGGATAAAGACGAGAGCGAGGATGCTTATGGAGATAGAAGCAAACAGCAGTGTCCATTTACGGCTTCCATTCACCATAAATGAAGGTAATGACCATGGAGTTTAAATTTTTTGCAGTTTTATTTGCGGTTTTAAATAGCTTATATGCCTCCTCCAAGAGTGCAATCAGCAGGAGCAGCGAGATTAACACGAAGAAGATGTAGGATTGTTCAGCCCAGTAATCGCCAAAGGTAAGCAACAACCCGAATTCATCTGCCACCAGTCCCATGCCGGTGCCGTAGATGCCCGCAGATACTTTCGTGATGATAGAGCGAGAGCCACCATTGATATGCCCGAGCCATCCAGCAATGGCGAGCAGTCCAATACCAACGAAGAAATGATGTATTCGATAGCCTTTAACCCATAACTGGCATACCGGATTGATGTCGGCATTTAAAATAGCCACGAACAAGCGCGCAATGAGGAATGTGATGGTGAATGATGAGAGGATAATGAAATGAATCTGGAGTTTCTTCGAGTTGGGTCTGAATTTAGAGTCACGAAACATGGGGAATACAGCACTCAACATGCCGAACAGGAGGATGCCATAGCCGATGAACATGAGGGTGGATTCATAACTCAGTCGCAATATCATCGCCGCATCGAGGATGTCAACGATGAACACCGCTGGAAGCGTAAGTGTGAACCTGGATACCGCCTCTACCAGTGCGGTAAGGACGAATATCGTGCAGAGCAATATACATATCCTGGCTGACCTGCGCTTTGTAAGATATGACAGGAATTCTATACGCACACAAACCACCCGCTTCTTATTTTACGTCTACGCCAGGGTCAGGATTCGAACCTGAGCGTCCCGAGAGGGACAGTGACTCTCGAGGCCACCGCATTTGTCCACTCTGCCACCCTGGCTTACTCTTACTCTGGCTTACTCTTACTTATAGTTATAGAACCCTCTACCCACTTTCCTGCCCGTCCATCCTGCATTCACCATCTGCGTCATGAGAACTGCGGGCTTGAACCGCTCCCAGCCCGTTTCATTATAAATCGTGTTCAGAACCGCCACCACGATGTCTATGCCAATCAGGTCCAATAGCTGGAAGGGACCCTGTGGCCAGTTAAAAGAGAGTTTTAATACCTTGTCTATATCCTCAATAGATGCGAGTCCACTCTCATACATCTTCACTGCTTCGTTCAATATGAGGCACATCATCCGACTGGTGATAAAGCCAGGGGAATCTTTGACGATTACCGGCTCCTTACCCAGCGACCGCAGAAATGTTAGCGTCTTTTCCACCGTATCCTCTGAGGTCATCAATGATTTTGCCACTTCCACACCTCGCATCACTGGCACGGGGTTCATGAAATGCATCCCAATCACCTTCTCCGGGCGCTTCGTCACGGCGCCGAGAGCGGTTATGGGGAATGTCGAGGTATTACTGCCAATAATCGTATGTGCGGGGCATATCTGGTCAAGCTCTGTGAATACCCCCCGTTTCACTTCCATATCCTCATACACCGCTTCAATAACTATATCTGCATCCTTCGCACAGTCCTCCAGGCTCGTTGAGCTGTGTATTGAATTCATAACAGCATCAGCATCCTCGCGTTTCAGATGCCCCTTCTTCACCAGTCTGGAGAGGCTATCTTTTATCTTTCCAAGCCCCCGCTCCAGAGATTCCGCACTCCTGCTCACAACCGAGGTCTCATAGCCCGACTGGGCACATACCTGAACGATGCCACTGCCCATCACTCCAATCCCAACAACACAAACTCTCTTCATGTTCATGGTCATGGTTCGATTATCCTGAATACGGGGCATACGTGTGCTCCGCCTGAGAACTTATCACCCTTATA
>JAGGRS010000190.1 GCA_021159475.1 Candidatus Methanophagales archaeon | reverse complement strand
GATGCGAGCGCATAAGCTGCTGAGGTCTTACCGCAGCCAGGAGGTCCATGGAGGATAGCCGCCTTCTTCGCTTTTACTTCTGCACTGCCGATAGCATCCGCCCAGGCTCGCAGCTCGCCTATCGCCTTATCATTGCCCACAACTTCACTCAGCTTCGCTGGTCTATACTTCTCAGTCCACTCCTCGCTCATTTCTCATTCGCTTTTTCTTCTTCACCTCTATAACTTTACCGTTCTCATCTAACAGGAACTCGAGTAAAATCCTGTCCACCTTTGACGCTTTTGGGTTCCATGTCCTTCCACATACTCCACATTCAACATCACAGCCTAATTCTGAGGCATACCAGCTTGCATCCGCGTATGGTGCGCCACAATAAGGACATAAACTAACGGTGATATCTAAAAATGCTCTCTTTTGCTCCATCTGACCTCAATAGAATGTGCATGCCTCTCCATACCCTCTGCCCTTGATAAGCCCACCACAACTTCTCTCAATCGCGCCAGAGCGGATTTATCCATGTGCTGCACCGTGATCCGATGCATGAAATGAGCGACATCAAGTCCTGAGAATATGCTGGCATAGCCCGCAGTGGGTAGCACGTGATTCGCTCCTGTTGCGTAATCGCCAGCCGCTACGGGTGTGTAATCACCTATGAATACCGAGCCTGCATTCTTTATCCGCTTGAGAACCTCAAGTGGGTTGCTTACCATTATTGAAAGATGCTCTGGCGCATACATATTCGCAAATTCTATGCACTCCTCTATACTGGAGGCGAGTATTATCCAATTCTGGGCTTCACCCTCCGAACCTATCTCCCGCTCTACCGCCTCCGCTATTCGCCTGGAATCGGTGATGAGAACCGCTCTTGAGTTGATGCCATGCTCCGTCTGTGCAAGCATATCGGCGGCAATGAAGTCCGGATTCGCACTCGCATCGGCGATTATCAACACCTCGGATGGACCAGCGGGGAAATCTATCTCCACATATTCGCGAACAAGCATCTTCGCCGCCGTTACGTACAGGTTCCCGGGTCCCACTATCTTCTCCACCTTTGGTATACTCTCGGTCCCGAAAGCGAGAGCAGCAATCGCCTGCGCGCCCCCTACCTTGAATATCCGTGTGGCGCCCGCGAGCTCCGCGGCATAAAGCGTAAGTGGCTCCAGATTGCCATTCTTGCACGGTGGGCTACACACTATTATATGGGGCACACCCGCCACCTTCGCAGGCGTCACGCACATCAGTGCAGTGCTGAAATAAGCTGAGGGGACATAAGCTCCGACCACCTCGAGCGGGCGATACAGCTCACCGATATACACACCCTCTGCGAACCTCTCTACCCATGCCGCCTTCTTCTGGCGCTGATGGAAATCCCTTATCCGATTCAAAGCCTGCTCGATATACAGCTTCAGGTCGCTATCCACACTCGCCCTCGCCGATTCCTTCTCCTCTTCACTCACTTCTATCTCGTCCAGCCGCACGGAATCGAACTTAAGAGTGTATTCACGCAGAGCATCATCGCCTCGCCTCTTCACTGCCGTGATTATCTCACTCACAACGGGCATGACCGAGTCCAACTCATGCCTCCGGTCGAAAAGCCCATGCTCTCGCTCTATCTCGCTTAGCTTCTTTATCATGCACAACAATAGGGAATAGAAGCTTTCAAATTTATATACTTCTCTATCTCTTCTATTCTTCAAGTGGGAAGCAGTGAGAAGTGAGAGGAGATGACAGGAAAGGAAGAGGAAAGAGGTATTAACTTCCATATCCAGATACCCGAAGGTGTGGAAGTAGAGATAGAGGGGCGGAAGGTGAGGGTTAGAGGACCAAAAGGGGCAACAGAGCGCGAATTATGGCATCCCGGACTGCGGATAGGTGTAGATAAGGATAAGAACGAAGTGTTTATCAGGACAGAGAGCACGAGGAAGAAGCAAAAAGCAATTGCCGGCACATTCGCTTCTCATATCAATAATATGATTACTGGAGTGAGAGAGGGGTTCTTCTATCGCTTGAAAGCCGTCCATGCCCATTTCCCTATCCAGGTGGCGGTGACCAAGGATGGCAGGGGTGTATCAATCTCAAATTTCCTGGGCGAGCGGAGACCGAGGATAGCAAAGCTCATGGACGGTGTGAAGGTGGAGATAAGGGGCTCTGAGATATTGGTGAGTGGTGTGGACAAAGAGGCGGTGGGACAGAGTGCTGCGAATATAGAACAGGCGACGAGGATAAAGGGCTATGACCCCAGAGTCTTTCAGGATGGAATCTATCTCGTGGAGAAGGGTGTGGGTGCGGGTGTGGACACGGGCGATGAGAGGAGATGAGTAGTCATGCCTGAGATAATAGAGGGTGTAAGCCCCACACGTATGGAGTTGCTCCGACTGAGCCGCAGGGAGAAGTTAGCGGAGAAGGGGCATGACCTGCTCAGGGAGAAGAGAGATGCCCTGATTGCGGAATTCCTGGACGTGGTGAGTGAGGTGCGGGACACGAGGAAAGAGATGGAAGCGAAGTTGAGCGAAGCTTTCCAGTTCTTAATCCTCGCACAGGCTTTATCCGGTGTCGAGCAGGTGAAGCAACTGTCCATGATGACCGGTCATGAGATTCTCATTGAGCCCTCCACAAGGAGCATAATGGGCGTGCAGATACCGCTCTTAGAGTCCTCAGATAAACTGGTGAGGAACGTTGCCGAACGCGGCTATAGCCTTATTGACTCCTCTTCCGCACTTGATAGAGCTGCGAGGGGCTTTGAAGAGGCTCTGCAACTGATAATAAGACTCGGTGAGGTGGAGGAGGCGGTGCGGAAGCTGGCAAGAGAAGTGGAGAAGACGAAGAGACGCGTTAATGCTCTTGAATATATCATGATTCCCAGTTTAAAGGCGACCAGGAAATACATTCGGATGCGCCTGGAGGAGATGGAGCGTGAGAATTTCACGAGGTTGAAGAAGATAAAGGCGATGCTGGAGAGCAGGGAGTAGTGAAGATGCTGGATAAATTAAGTAGCTCGTTGAAGGATGCGGTTAAGAAGATAGCGATGTCAAAGCGGATAGACAGGCATACGGTGGAAGAGCTCGTGCGGGACCTCCAGCGGGCATTGATACAGGCGGATGTCAGGATTTCTATGGTGAAAGAGCTCTCAACGCGAGTGAGGGAACGCGCTTTGAAGGAGAAAGCGGTCTTGAACCCGAGAGAGCACGTGATAAAAATACTCTATGAGGAGCTGATGAAGATTCTGGGCAGGGGTGTAGAACTGCCTCTGAGACCGCAGAAGGTCATGATGGTCGGCTTGCATGGCTCGGGTAAGACTTCTTCATGTGCGAAACTGGCACGGTATTTCCAGAAGAAGGGGTTGAAACCCGCGGTCATCTGTGCCGATATTTATAGACCCGCAGCATCAGCGCAGTTGAGACAGTTATGTGCGGAGATAAACGTCCCTTTCTTCGATACCGCATCGTGTGGGCGAACTGATGTATTGGAGATAGTGAAGGCGGGCGTGGAAGAATTTGAGCGGTATGACATCAAGATAATAGACACCGCAGGTCGGCATGCGCTCGAATCAGAGATGATAGAGGAGTTGAGGAGGATAGAATCGGAGATAAAGCCAGAACAGCGGATTCTCGTGCTCGATGCCAGTATCGGGCAGCAGGCATCGGTACAGGCTAAGGCGTTTGATGACGCTATTGGCATCACCGGTATAATCATAACCAAGATGGACGGCACGGCGAAAGGTGGCGGTGCGCTGTCCGCAGTAGCAGAAACGAACTCCGGCGTTGCTTTCATCGGCACGGGTGAGAAGATAGACGACCTTGAGCGATTTGAACCAGACAGGTTCGTATCCCGTATGCTCGGAATGGGCGATATAAAGTCACTGATAGAGATTGCGGAGGAGAATCTGGAGCCAGAAGATGCGGAAGCGGCATTAAAGGGTAAATTCACACTGAACGACCTGTATAAGCAGTTAGAGGCGTTGCGAAAGATGGGACCATTCAAGAAATTGGTGCAGATGCTACCACTTGGTGGGCTGGATATAGACCTTGATGATAGCGCTTATCAGGTAACGGAGGAGAAATTGAGGAAATTCAGGGTGATTATGGATTCCATGACGGAGGAAGAGCGGAATGAGCCGAAGATAATAGACGGTTCGAGGCTGAGGCGGATAGCAATAGGTTCGGGCACGTCAACCGCGGAGGTCAACGAGCTATTAAAATATCATCGTATGATGCAGAAGATGATGAAGAGCCTCACCTCCGGCAGGGGTAGAGTCCCAATCCCGATTCCGAAGATGCGGGGCATGCCCGTGAAGATGATGAAGAAGTTGAAATGACCGAAAATGGGTATTGACTCCTTACTGCGCTCTTTCGTGAACGACTGCTGGTTAGCCAGGAAGATAGCGGGGGTTATTGCCACGACTGGCATCACACCGAATTCGTTATCACTGTTTTCTCTATTCTCCGCCGCTATCGCCGGGCTGCTATTCGCTATTGCGGGGCTCAAAGGACTGCACCTGCTACTGCTATTCGCTGGCATTCTCGTAGCCGTGAATGCTTTTCTGGATACTTTTGATGGCGTTCTGGCACGAGAGGCGGGCATAGCGAGCAAGAAGGGCGATTTCCTCGACCATGTGATCGACCGATACGCGGATATGTTTATTCTCTGTGGTATCATCTTCGGTGGCTACGTGAGCTGGGAGATAGGCTTGATAGCGATTATCGGGATACTTCTGACATCGTATATGGGCACGCAGGCGCAGGCTGTGGGTCTCGGCAGGATATATGGCGGCATGGTCGGCAGAGCGGACAGGTTATTGCTTATAATCGCCGCAACAATACTCACATGGCTGTATCCCCACCATGCTCTCGGCTTCTCTTTCCTCGGCTGGTGTATGCTCATCCTCGCTGTCCTGAGTAATCTCACGGCTTTACAGCGGTTCTTTTACGCATGGAGGAGGTTGTAGGGCGGGTCAAAAAGCCCAGCGACCCTGCGTGAAGAGGATAGTGAAAAAAGCGAAGAGCGAGGCAAAAGCGATACTGAAGGCGTAATGTAGCACGTCTTTTCGCTCACTCAATGCCGCGAGCATGATGAAAATAGGGAATAGAGAGAGCGTGTATCGTGGAATGCTGAGCCAGAATGCTGTTGATGTGAAAGCGATGAATGAGAATAGCATGTAAATGCAATAAGAGATGCGGAATTTCATGGCGTAAAGGATGCATGCAAGTGCGAAGCCCGCGAAGAGGATTTCGGCGAAGCAAATGAGGACGACCTCCGCAGGCTCTCTCCAGAATATGCCATAAATAGCACCGAATAATCCCACCCAGGGCGGTGCGAAATGCTTGAACCAATGCTCGCTTTCTATGCTCGTAAACGCGAGAGCGTCGCCGAAAACCGCGAAATTCAGCATTAAATATGCGAAGAAGCCGAGGGGCGTCATTAGAATAGCCATCACCGCATTCCAATTCTGTTCGTGCTGATGCGTGCGTTGTTGCAGTAATTCGGAGAGGAGCGCGGGCACTAATGCGAGACCCGTGAGGCGTGTTGCGGTTGAGAGCATTCCAGTGATACCTGCGAGCGCCCAGCGGCGAGTTCTTGCGTAATACATGCATGAAATTGCGAGCAGCAGGAAAAGGCTCTCGGAATAGCCTGCAATCAGGAAGTAAGCGGTGGGGAATATGGAGAAGTAGAATACGCTCCTCAACGATGCCGATTCGGATATGTCGAGCCTCGCAAGTTTGAAGAGGTAAATAGAGGCGAGAACGGATGCGAGATTGGAGACGAGAAGCGCTGCGAGTTCGTAAGAAGATGTTGCGAGCGCGGTAAGTCTGATGAAAAGCGGGAAAAGAGGAGGGAAAACGATGAATAAACGTTGCTCGCCGACGGCGGTGTAGCCATATCGCGCAATAGCCACATAGTGCGGTGCGTCCCAGCGGTTCCATAGCGAGAGCAAGTCAGCAGGCTGATTCTGAATGACGAGCCATGCGGAAACCGAGAGTGTGAGGGCGCAGAGTTTCACTACAAGCACGACCATCAAAACTTCCAGAATCCATTTCCTCTCCATAGCTTTATTGACCGCCATTAATATACAGACACCTGAAGTTAATAGTAATAAGAAAAAGAAATGTATCTCACGCGTGACGAGGAGCGGATATACGAAGGAGAAGCGGGCTGGACGAAGAAGAAGGCGATGGAGATACTCGTTGCCATTGGCGACCTTAATAATGCTTCAAGATTGATACCAATAGAAAGTGCGCACGTTTCTGGCGTATCATACAAGACCATAGGTGATGCCTTTCAGTTTATAGAGAATCTCGAAGGCAGAGTGGCGGTGAAGAGCACACTAAACCCTATGGGCATGGACAGGGAGAGATGGACTGAGATGAACATCCCGGAAGAATTTGCAGATAGACAGAAGCGGATACTTGCGGCATACACCAGCCTCGGTATCGCAGCAGAATGCACCTGCGTGCCCTATCTGCTGGAGGGATGCGCTCCTGGAGCGGGTAGCCACATCGCATGGGCGGAATCTTCTGCGGTCTTATATGCGAACTCGGTTCTCGGTGCGATGACGAATATGGAAGGAGCACCATCTGCGCTCGCATCTGCGCTGATAGGCAAAACGCCCCTTTATGGACTCCATCTGCCCGAGAACAGACTGCCGAAGCTGAAAGTGCGCGTGAATTGCACACTCACAGATGCGGATTACAGCGCGCTCGGGTATCTTATAGGGCAGCTTGCAGGTGATAGAATACCGCTGATAGAACTCGCTGCGAATCAGCATCAGCGCCCGGACAGAGACGAACTGAAGCATCTATCCGCGGCAATAGGTGCTACCGGCGCTGTGGGGCTGTATCATGTGAAAGGTGTAACAGCGGAGGTGAGTGGGAGTGAAGCTGAGCTGGAAGAGGAGATAGAGTTAGAGAGAAGGGATTTGGATGACGTTTATGAGGAACGTGGCGATGATGTAAATGATGAGCCGGAGGTGATAGCGATGGGATGCCCGCATTGCTCTTATAGCGAGATAATGCGGATATACCGGTATTTGAAGTCAGAAAGCGGGAAGAGAGGCGGGGCTGAGAAGGTGAGAAGAGATGTTTTCATATTCACAGCGAGAAGGATAAAGAACCAGCTACGGGAATTGATAAAAGAGATAGAGAGTTACGGCGTTAAAGTCCTTTGCGATACATGTTACGTGGTCTCTCCCGCCTTTGAGCGCTATAAATCAATATTGACGAACTCCGGTAAGATGAAGCGATATGTGCCACTCGTTTGTGATGGTGCATGCGTGACGCTGTGCAGTATGGAGGAGTGCATAAAAGCGGCATTTAGGTGAGAACTGGCATGGTAAAAATCCCTTACGGTATCGGACTGATAGATGTAGATATAAAAGGAGGAGAGCTATTAGAGTGCGGTATTACTAAGAGCGCTAAGAAGGATGGCAAAGATGCCGGAGAAGTGATACGGAAAGCCGTTAAGAACCCTATTGGCACGAACCCGCTCGGTGAGATATTGGCATCAAAGGGCGATAATATCGTGATTGTTGTGGATGACCATACAAGGAATGCACCGACGGAGCTGATGCTCGATGCCCTGACGGAGGAGATAGAGCGGTATAAAGATAAGAACGTCACACTGCTCGTGGCTTGTGGCACACACCCCTCGCCTTCCACTGGAGATCTGCGTAGAATACTTGGTAAGTATTACAACCACGAGCAGTTCAAGATTATGGTTCACGATTGCGATGCTCACGACCTGGTGTATGTGGGAACCACAGCCAGAGGGACACCGGTGAGACTGAACAGGGCGTATGTGGATGCCGATATACGAATTCTAACCGGGGATATAACCCTGCATTACTATGCGGGATTTGGAGGCGGACGAAAGAGTATCCTGCCGGGTATAGCATCACGCGAGACGATAAAGAAGAACCACGCACTTTTAGTGGATGAAAGA
The DNA here is from genome assembly GCA_021159475.1 of Candidatus Methanophagales archaeon. GTDB lineage: Archaea > Halobacteriota > Syntropharchaeia > Alkanophagales > Methanospirareceae > G60ANME1. Next base: position 2,738 of record JAGGRS010000190.1, on the reverse strand, counting down.
GCGAGGACGGCAAATATAGCAGATAATCCCGTGCATCAGGACATGAGCGAAGCAGCTTCTTTTGCACCTCCCGATTTCGTGCTCAATACCGTTGCTGATGCCTCCGGAGAGGTGGTGGCGGCATACGCGGGCGAGTTGAATGCTGTATTTACTGAGGGCACTGCGGTGGCGAGAGAACTCTTCTCGCATGAAACCGGTTTATTTGATGTTCTGGTGGTAAGTGCGGGCGGATTCCCGAAGGATAGGAATCTGTATCAGGCAACGAAGGCGATTCAGAACTGCTATCAGGCGGTTGTTCCCGGCGGCGGGTTGATACTGGTTGCAGAGTGTCGTGAAGGTGTTGGAGATGCCTATTTTGAGGAGTGGATGAACGAATATAAGAGCTATGAAGCGGCAGAGAAGGCTATCAGGACGAACTTCGTGCTCGGCGGTCATAAGGCGTTTTACATGCGGAAGGTGATGAAACGGGTTCAACTCTCTATTGTATCGGAGCTTGACCCTGATATGCTGCTCAGGTGGGGGATACAGCCATACGAGTCACTGAGTGCGGCGGTGGAGGGTGAGCTAAAAGATGGACATAAGGATAACTTTAAAATAGGTATAGTAAGAAATGGTTTAGATACTTTATTAGTGCCAAGGGAATAAGAAAAGATAAAGGTAAAAGAGCGATGGCGAACCTGGCGAAGCAGCGGCGGATAGCAGCTGAGGTATTGAAGGTGGGTGTGGATAGGGTATGGATAGACCCCGAATCCACGAGTGAGGTAGAAGAAGCGCTAACGAGAGAGGACATCAGGGGCTTGATAGCAGATGGCGTGATAAAGAAGAAGCCGAAGCGGGGCGTGAGTAGAGGACGAGCGAGGGCGAGGGCATTGAAGAAGTCACTCGGGCGCAGGAAGGGGCATGGGTCACGAAAAGGAGCGCGAGGTGCACGCAGTAACAGGAAACGGCAGTGGATAACAAGAATAAGGGCGTTGCGACGACGGTTGAAAGAACTAAGAGCGGAGGGGGTAATTGATAAGAGTATGTATCGCAGGTTATACAACAAGGCAAAGGGCGGTGAGATTAAAAGCGTTGCGCGGCTGGAAGCGATGCTAAAGAAGGAGGAATCGGGCTAAGGTTAAGATGTCACGAAGGAGAGTAGCTGGAGGACCGCTGTATAGAGTGCCTTTCAGACGGCGGAGGGAAGGTAAGACCGATTATCGTAAGCGATTGAAGCTACTTATGAGTCATAAGCCACGAGTGGTCGTGAGACGGAGCAATAGATACATCAGGATACAGTTGATAGTGGCTGACAGGGAGGGGGACAGGACATTTGTTGACACGACGTCAAAGGAACTGAGGGGGTATGGATACGAGTGCGGGGGAAAGAATCTACCCGCAGCGTATCTCACGGGGTTATTATTCGGTAAGAAGGCGATAGAGGCGGGATTCAAAGAGGCTATACTTGATATTGGACTCCATACCCCTGTGCATGGCTCGCGGGTGTTTGCGGCGCTGAAGGGCGTTATTGAGTCCGGTATGGAGGTCCCGCATGACCCCGCTGTATTCCCCCCGGAAGAACGTATTAGAGGTGAGCATATTGCTTCGTATACTGGTGATACTTCTATCCCCGAGCTTTTTAATATGGTGAAGGAGAGGATATTGACGGATGGCGGTAATAAGGCGTGAAGAGGAGGAGGAATGGAAGCCGGTAACGAAGTTGGGTAGATTGGTGAAGAGCGGCGAGATAAAGACGATAGATGAAGCACTGAAGTCCCGATACCCAATAAAGGAGTATCAAATAATAGAGACACTGATGCCGGACCTCAGCGAGGAGGTTCTGGATATAAACATGGTGCAGCGGATGACCGATTCCGGGCGGAGGATAAAGTTCAGGGTGTGTGTGGTTGTGGGTAATAAGGATGGTTATATTGGTATCGGGCTTGGTAAAGATGCACTGGTGCGTAACAGCATAACGAAGGCGATAAGGGCTGCGGAATTGAATCTGCGGCATATAGAGCGCGGTTGTGGGTCGTGGGAGTGCAACTGCAATGAGGAGCATTCGCTACCGTTCGCAGTGAGTGGTAAGTCGGGAGGTGTGGAGATAACACTGAAGCCGGCACCACGTGGATTGGGGCTCGCGGCAGGTGACACGCCGAAGAAGGTGCTGGAGTTCGCGGGTATAAAGGATGTATGGACGAAGACGAAGGGTAGCACGAGGACAACTTTTAATCTCGCAATGGCGACCTTCAATGCGCTTGTAAAGACTTCTGCGATAAAGAGATGACAATGTATGCGATAGTGAAATTAAGGGGTAGTGTGGGAATAAAACCGGATATAAAATACACGTTGCAGCTACTGAGGTTACACAGGGTCAATCATTGCGTGATAGTGGAAGAGAACGAATACTACCGGGGGATGCTGAAGCGAGTGAAGGATTATGTTGCCTGGGGCGAGGTCTCAGAGGACATGCTGGAGTTGTTATTGAGACGCCGTGGTAGATTGGAGGGTGGTAAGAGATTGACGGAGGAGTATTTGCGCGATAATACGCCGTTTGAGTCGTTCAGGGCGCTGGCACATGCGCTATGCTCGGGCGATGTGAGGATGCAGGATTTGCAGAAATACCGAATCAAGCCTGTTTTGAGGTTGCACCCGCCAAGAAAGGGGCATCGTGGCATTAAAAGGAGTGTGAAGCGCGGTGGCGAGCTCGGGTATCACGGCACTGCGATAAATGAGTTGTTGTATAAGATGAGGTGAAA
>JAGGRS010000057.1 GCA_021159475.1 Candidatus Methanophagales archaeon | reverse complement strand
TCATCTCGTTTCTCAAGCTTGCAACTTCCTTCTCCACTCCGTCTATGCGTGTATGCACCGCATCTATGCGTGTATGCAGGGCTTTTAGCTCGCCCGTAATCTCGTTCAGTTTGGGCATGAGCAGTCGTTCTATCCAGCCAGGTATTTTCTCCATGATAAAATAAAATATTTAACTCATGCATATAAATAATTTGAGATACATGAAAGAAGTAAGCATAGTGGAAGAGCGCGGGGTGGAGCATAAGAATCCGATAGTGATAGAGGGTCTGCCGGATGTTGGTCTGGTAGGCACGATTGCGGCGTCCTACATCGTGGAGAAGATGAAATACAATGAGATAGGGTATATTGAGTCTGATTTGTTCCCACCGGTCATGGTCATCCATGGTGGCAGGATGAAGAGCCCTTTATGTCTGTACGGCAACGAAGAGGTGATAGTGGTCTCGTCTGAGATTGCGATACCGCCAAATGCGGTCTATCCGTTGACACGAGCACTTGCTGACTGGTTCAGCAGTATAAATGCGGCACTCGTGATATCAATAACAGGCTTACCGGTGAAGAACAGGATGGACATAGAGAAGCCGGAGGTATTTGCGGTGGGTAATAGCGAGGAAGCGTTGAAGGAGTTGAAGGCGAAGCGGGTGGAGCTGCTGCAAGAAGGTTTCATTGCCGGCACATACGCGATAATGCTGCGAGAATGCTACAAGCGGGAGCTGAATGCGATTTCTCTGCTCGCTCAGTGTTTCCCGGTATATCCCGACCCTGGTGCTGCGGCATCTGCCATTGACTCACTTGATAAATTCCTGCAATTGGGCATAGATGTGGGTGAACTGCTGGAGAAGGAGGGAGAGATAAAACTGAAGGCGCGGGACCTCATGCGGCAGACCGCGCTATCCGCTTCCGAGATGCAGAAGAGTGCGGAGCAGGATATGCCATTCATGTATCGTTAGTTGTTAGTTAGGGGGTGATGGAAGGAAATGGGTCTGGAAAGGTGGATAAGAGATGCGATGTGGAGTTATAACGGCAATTTAGAGCCGTTACACGAGCTGGAAGATAGGGGTGATGAGATAGTTGTCACGCTTGACCTGCCTGGAGTGGAGAAGGAGAATGTGGAGATAAATACAACGGAGGATTCGGTGGAGATAAAGGCGAAGATGAGTGAAGCGGTCTGCTGGGAGCGATGGGGTAGCGTTCAGAGGCGAATAACCTTTCAGCAGTTCAGAAAGCAGATAAAATTGCCCGAGCAGATAGACCCCGAGAAAGCTTCCGCTTCTCTTAAGAACGGTATCCTCAGGATATCACTGCCAAAAAAGAGGACAAAGGTGCTCATACCCATACAATAGCCATGCTATAAAAGAGCACAGCCATCTCTTCACAGCCATGTTATGCTCTCGATAGCTTCAGAAAATCCTTTTATCCCTTTCACTTCTCCTCCCGAATAAATTTCTTTTCTCTCCACCGTTACCGACCCGTCCTCGTCCATGTCAAAACCATACACGCTTACCATTTCTAAGCACTCGTCTCTGGCTGATTTTCTGGTAATCGCTCCAAGAAGTATATCCGAATGCGTGGAGAGGACAAAATTTATATTTCTATGATTCTGGCACGTATCAACGAACCATTCTCCGAATTTTACTTGCGCAGGCGGAGCAATCGCTCATGGCTTGGTGCAGGATTGGTAATATCGCCCATAATTCTTGAACTCCTGACGATGCCTCAAATAGATGCAGTGACACTTTGCGTAAATCGTCCTCATAGGCTAACTCAGGAAGAACCTTTCCCCCTAAAAGCTCTTCTTCTATCTCCCCCACTTGCTTGTTTCTCGTATAATCACGCAATAATAGTGGGATAATATCCGTTACGGTAGCATCTAATCCATATAGTAAAGCAGCGGGAATTAGAAAGCGTTTTATATTCTCCATGAAAACTGATTCTATGCCTTTAACTCTCTCTGGCTCAATTCCAAACCTGTTTTGCACATCTCTTTTAACTATTCCTTCTCTATCTGCTGTGAGTATTCCCGCTCCGCCAGATGCAAGTGAAAGCATCAGAAACATTATCGAGAGCGAGTTCGTAGGCACATAATATGCACTAACCGGGCTGCCTTCCAATTTGATCTTCGGGTCTTTTTCCTTAAAAAGTTCTATGGATAAAGTCCTACCATTCGCATTAACTCTCGCATATCCACCCTCTGAATCGCTCCTTAATAATCTTCTCATAAATTCTAACGTCCCTCCAGCCATCACATAATTTGGCACATATTCTTCTTTTTCTGTAACCATACAACAGTAAATATATTCACAGCGTCTCTATCCCAAAAGACTCCAGCAGTATCTCCGTATTTATCCCCCCACTTGTAAACGTTTTCCCGCTTTTTATCTCGTTCACCGTTATTTCCGCAGGTGCAAACATACCGGCATCCACCTTGAAGAAGTCGAAGCCGGCGTCCTTGAATGTCTTATAGAACGGCTTACCGTAATCCGGTGAGTTCAGCGACGGCACTTTCTTCACATAGCCCTTCAATTCCTCCACATCTTCATACTCCACCGTGTAATACATGCGACCACAATAGATGATGCAGTCGTTCGTAGAGCCCATACATTCCACATCACTGCCCACGACCGGCGAGACCGGGATGATGCCATGGGCATGTTTTATAGTGTTTATATCGAAGCCCAGGGAATCGAACTTGTGTATGCCGGTCTCTATCCCTCTCGCTGATATCTGTACGGAGCCAGCGATAGAGGCTGTTGGCACGACGACAATATACAGGTCCGCGGTGTCCACTTTGCAGTCCTCGGCTATCTTGTCTGCCACTTCCTCATCTGGTATTGCACTGCTTTCCAGAACTAAGACCGCTTCGCTCGCATCATCCTCGTATCCTATCTTCTCGTATAGTTCACGCGGATTGAGGGATAGCGCCCTTGCGGGACCTGAGCCCATACCAAAGAATTTCTTCACTTTAATACGCCATCCGGCATATTGTGATGCCATACACGCAATTACAGGGTGGTCAGTGGTGAGCTCCAATGCCGGCACTGCGAATTTACCGAGGTCAAAAGTGCTGAATCTTATATCCGCGAGGTCCGCCATACATATTCGCGCTACATATAGACCCGCTTCAAATCCACCTTCCACTTCCACGCCCGCATCTATTATCGTTGTCCCGTTATCCAGCTCCAGAATATCCACCTGCAGCTCATCCGCGTTATCCATCATCTCTTCAAACACATCCAGCCCATACTCATTCACACTTACCATCTTCCCTCTTTCACTCCCCTTTCTAATACACAATATAATACCATCCAACCTATTTATAATGATATTCGTTGTCTACTTCTATTTCTCACTTCGTGGAAATAGCCATGCTCTGCGTAGCCAGTCTATATCGGGCTGATACAGGTCTCTTATGTCACTCAGACCAAGACTGAGCATGGCTAAACGTCCGATACCAAGCCCCCAGGCTAATACTGGATATTTTACGCCTATTGGATGAGTGACCTCCTGTCTGAAGATGCCCGCGCCACCCAGCTCTATCCAGCCCTTGTCTGTATGCACCTCTACCTCCACCGATGGTTCGGTATAGGGGAAATAACCGGGACGGAATCGTATAGAAGGGAACCCCATCTTCCGATAGAATGTCGCGAGACAGCCGAGCAAATTGGCGAACGTCACGCCGCGGTCCATTATAATGCCCTCCAGCTGGTCGAATTCCGGTATGTGGGTCGGGTCAATGGTCTCGCGGCGGTATACGCGCCCGATGCAGAAGACCTTAACGGGTGGCTCAGGATGCGAAGCCAGGTATTTCACCGTGACCGCGGTGGTATGAGTCCGCAGAAGCAGTTCCTCACCCCGCTCTCTACTCCATTCGCCACCCCAACCCGAAGAATCGAGTGGTCCACCGTGCTCATGCATCGCCTTTACACGGGCTATCAATTCCTCAGAGGCGTCTATGGGGCGCTTCAAGCCGAGATAAAATGTATCCTGCATCTCCCGCGCGGGATGGTCCTGTGGCACAAACAGCGCATCGAAATTCCAGAACGCACTCTGAACATGTTCACCTTTTATCTCTACGAACCCCATCTCGGTGAATATTCGTCTCATGCGGTCCAGAATACGCTGATAGGGGTGTAACTTTGCTGCAAATATCTCTCGTCCCGATATATTCACATCGTATCGTTTGAACTTCCGCGCTTTCCATGTCCTTATAATCTCGGGTGTTAACTGTGCTATCTCCTCCTCAACCGATAATCCGCGCTCGAGGAGCTTCATGCCCGCATCTGTAATGCCTATTCTCCGTTCTATCCGGGTAGAACTCACCAGCAGTCGTCGCGAAATCAGTTGTGTCATGACCTCCCGTTCGGGCTCAGGCTTTGACTCCGGCTCCAATACCGTCTCTCCTCCCGCCATAGCGAGAGAGCGCAGTATCTCTTCATCAGTGCCATAAGGGGGTTCAGCATTGACAGCAGGTATTACACGTCCATCATCAATATACGCCCAGTTCTTCCGCAGCAGCCAGTTTATTGCGATATTCACACGCTTGCCGAGCGCGCGTCTCAGGTATTCTACCGATGTTGCGGACTCGTGCTGTAATAATAAACGAAGCGCTTTACGTTCTGGTAGTGCATCAGTGGCATACTCCATACCCTCTGGTGTTAAACGATAATAAATCCTTCTACGCTCTTTAACCACACAAAGCCCCTTCTTCGCGAGCGTAAATGCGGTTTGCACAACTGCGTCTTCGTTTGTATCCGCGAGTTCAGCCAGTACCGCCGGGGCATACTCGCGCTCGCGCTTGCGCTGAAATGCGAGCAGAACCTTCTTCTCCGCCGCTGTCAGCTCCGAATTTACTGCCATGTTGTATTGAAATGATTTATAACAATTAGAAATAAAGGTAGGCAGGAGTGATGAAGATAGGTGTAATAGCGATACAGGGGGATGTAGAGGAGCATATAAAGGCGTTGAAAGCGACTTTAGCAGAAAGGGGTGAGAGTGGTGAGGTGATAAGGATAAAGCATCGCGGTATCGTAGGCTCATGTGACGCGATTGTCATACCGGGTGGCGAGAGCACAACGATTGGGCGGTTGATGGAGCGAGAAGGGATAACCGAGGAGCTAAAGGATGCGGCGGAAGCGGGTAAACCCCTGCTGGGCACCTGTGCGGGCATGATATTATTAGCGAGTGAGGGGGATGAGGAGGTGAAGAAGACCGGTCAGCCGTTACTGGGTTTGATGGATGTGCGTGTAAAGAGGAACGCTTTTGGCAGGCAGAGGGAGTCATTTGAGGCGCCGTTGAGGATGAGCATCTTTGATGAACCCTTTCCCGGCGTTTTCATCAGGGCGCCATGCATAACACACGCAGCAGATACGGTGGATGTACTGGCAACGCTCGGTGACAATGATGATAATATGGGTAAGAGGATTGTAGCGGCGAGGCAGGATAATATAATGGCACTGGCATTTCATCCTGAACTTACCGATGACAGGCGAATCCACCATTATTTCCTCGACACTCTCATTTAGATTCATTATGATGAAGAGGCTATATGGCTGGAAAGGCAGGATAGTTCAGATAGACCTGTCCAGCAATGAGATAAAGACTTTTAAGCCCGAATACGAGCTGCTCAGGGACTTCCTCGGTGGTCGAGGGCTTGGTGCGAAGTTGGTGTATGATAATGGGCATATAGAAGATGCACTCGCACCTGAGAATATACTGGTGTTTGCAGCGGGACCGCTGACCGGCACACGCGCGCCATCCTCGGGCAGGCTCTCACTATCCACAAAATCACCTCTGACCGGCACGATACTCGATTGTAACTGCGGTGGCTTCCTGGGTGTAGAACTGAAGAAAGCGGGTTACGATGCGGTGATTATCCGTGGTAAATCACCGGAGCCGGTTTTTATAGAGATAGAGAACGAGCGAGTGGAGCTGAAATCGGCATCCGGTATATGGGGCAAGAACACAAAAGAGACGACAAGGCTGCTGAAGAGCAGGGGCAGAGTTGCCTGTATAGGTAGAGCGGGCGAGAAGCAGGTTCTGCTCGCCGCTATCATCTCTGATGGTGTGCATGCATTTGGGCGTGGTGGCGCAGGTGCGGTAATGGGTTCAAAGAACCTCAAGGCACTGGTGGTTAAGGGCTCGGGCGATGTGGATGTATGTGACCGTGCGGAGTTTGAGCGGCAGAGGCGAGCGATTAACCGGCTCCTGATTGCCACTCCCACGATAAGCAAAGGGCTTTCGGTCTTCGGTACACCGTTTCTGATGAAGATAACGAGCTGGATGAGAGCACTGCCGGCGGCTAATTTTAGCAGGTCGGAACCGGAGTTCAAGCTGGATGCACTATTTGCAAGTGAGATTAACAAGCGTTATAATCCGAGAAAGCGAGCGTGCCATTCCTGTTCAATAGCGTGTAAAAGGGAGGATGATAGAGGCAGGGAACTGCCCGAATACGAGACGATAGGCTTGATGAGCGCCAATATAGGCAATAGCAGCTATGAAGCAATAGTAGAGGCGAACATGCTCTGTAACGATTACGGCATTGATACAATCTCGGTAGCAGGTGTTCTGGGCTGTTACGGCGATATAAAGGGTAAAAGAATCAGCGATACCGAACTTCTGGACATGGTGCGTGCAATAGGGGAGTGCGAGGGTATAGGTGCGCGATTGGGGCAGGGGGTGAAGCGTTATTCGAGTTCGGAGGGCTGTCCTGAGCGGGGGATGCAAGTGAAGGGGCTTCAATTACCTGCATACGACCCACGCGTGGTGAAGGGTCTGGGCTTCAGCTATGCCACATCCAATCGCGGTGGTTGCCACACGCGAGCATATCTCGTAGCGCCAGAGATACTGCGAAAGCCAAAGGCGATAGACCCCTACACGCTTGCTGGTAAAGCCGGGCACACAAAGATATTTCAGGACAGGTTCGCCGCGGTTGATTCTCTGATAGTATGTAAATTCGCGTTCTTCGGCGCTGGCGAGGAGGAGTATGCGAACATACTGAGCGCGGTCACGGGTGTGGAATATACATCGGAGGATTTGATGCGTGTGGGTGAGCGGATATGGAATATAGAGCGGTTATACAACATAAGAGAGGGTTTTACGAGAGCCGATGACACGCTGCCCGCACGATTCTTTGATGAGCCGGTGAATGGGCACGTGATAGAACGTGAGGAGTTCCAGCATACGCTGGATGAGTATTATCGTATGCGTGGCTGGGATGAGAATGGCGTGCCAACGGAACGCACGTTGAAGCGGTTGGGGATGAAATTGAATTAATAGGGTGGATATGTGGCTCACCTCTGGTTCATGACCAAATTCGTTTCAGTTAGTCCACAGCACCTTCTCAGCAGCATTCTTCACTTCCGCTCTATACTTCTCCGGCGTATACACCCCGATTTTATAATTCTCATGGAACGCGCGACTGAGCATAGACACGAGCGGTGAGACTTCCCTGAGACTCTTGAGCTCCCGCAAGCCCTGTAAGGGCTTATTAACAGCCACTTTCGCCTCACTCTCCTCTAACTCCTCGTATTCCCGACTCTGGAAATCCAGCAGCACGTATTTCTTATCCACACCCGCTCGCCTGCTTATCTCAGCTTCAATCTCACTTCTAACACGCTCGTCTCTCAATTCCTCTGCTACTTCTGCGTCCAGTGTATTTATCTTCGCATATATCGCGCGTTTGAACAATCGCCGCTCGTTTATCCGCGTCATCATCTCTTTTGGATAGCCCTCCGCATTCCTCAGTGTGGTGCTTATTTCAGCATCGTCCATCATCCTTAATGAGGCTGCTTTGTCCTTCAACTCCGATTCTGACTCGCATTCCGCATTTATAAAAGCTTCAAGTGCACTCAAGAACATCAACTGCGCTATCCGACTTGTGTGATGATTATAAACTGTGGGATGCATCAAGAAACGAGAGAATAGCAGATATTCAGCGGGCAGTATCCCCTTATCGGTTATAACGAGTTCACCATTGAAGAAATCCAGACCCTGAATGAGTCTCATATTGTCAACAACGCCGTATGCCACACCGGTATAATACGAATCCCGAACTAAATAATCCATCTTGTCCACATCTATCTCGCCATTTAAAATCCTTGAAATATCGCGGCTGGTGCGATTACCAGTCCGCTCTCCCTTTATATAGCTCTGTATCTTCCGCCTGTCCAGCCGATACGCTTCTACGACCTCCGCAATAGTCGGTGCGGATGGCTCACTGTCTCGCTCTTTGACTTCGCCATCCGTAGAAAGCACGTATCCAATGTCTTCATGGCTTGCTCCTGTGAACTTCTGTATCAGCGGTTCTGTCACGTGCGAGTAAGGACCATGCCCGACATCATGGATTAAAGAAGCAACAATAAGCTCTTCATCCGCATCTCTCGCCATGCCAAGCCGGTCAAGCAGAACGTTCATCAGATGGTATGTGCCGAGTGAATGCTCAAACCGCGTATGATTCGCACCCGGATAAACTAAATACGAGAACCCAAGCTGTCTTATTCGCCTCAGTCGCTGCATCTCCACTGTATCTATTATCGAACAGGCGAGCTCATCCAATTCTATGTATCCATGCAGGGGGTCTCTTATTACCTTACGCATCAACCTTTTATGTAGCTGTGCCTATACCTAAGTTAATCGGATAGATATAAATCTACCAAATCTATCACTATCGCTATCGCTGTTAAGCTGTTAATGCTGCTGGAATAATGAACCTGAGAGAAGCGGGAATAGGTGAGGGCATATCAGAAGTGATAGTTACCACGCAGTCCGTTTCCGGTGTGCCTAATGCAGCCCCTATTGGAATAATAGCGATAACAAGCGAAAGCGGGAGCAACTATTTCGTCAGGTTATACAGGGGTTCAAAAACGCTCTCCAACGTGCAGCAAACGGGCAAATTAGCGGCTAATGTGACACACGACGCGGTATTATTTGTGAAAGCCGCATTTGAACCACTGACCGAATCCTGGTTCTCATTATTCCACAGCTTCCCGGTGCTTAAAGGAGCGAATTCGTGGATACTCTTCGACTGCACGTTCAGAGAGGAAAGCAGCGAATCAGAGAGTTTCACCTTTCAACTGACGCCGCTCGCAGTAAGAATAAACCGAAAGGAGGTGAGAGCGATAAACCGCGGGCTTAATGCCGTGATAGAAGCCGCTATTATCGCAACGAGGAACGCTATAGTGGGAGAAGATGAGCGGGACCGCGCGGAACGTGAGAGGCAGATGGCGCTTTATGCACGTATCGTGGAGAAGTGCGGGGGTAGTCGTGAAAAAGAGGCACTGAAAATTCTACGGGAGCGTCATGGATGATGCACATGCACAGGGCAGATATACGAATGGTCTATCATCATTCGCGCCTTACAACCACCGCATACACGCCGGTATTCGCAATCATCACACTGCGACCTTTCACTCGCACTCTCGCACTTGAACGAGCTCAACCTCCTCCATATCTTGTCAAGCCCCTCTTCACGCACATTGCCCATCGGAACGGGAATAAAAGGGCATGCCCATACATCACCGTTTGGTTTGATATACATCATTCCCTTATCCGCCAGGCAACCGCCTATGAAGTGCCCTAAGAACCCTATCAGTCGCCTGTCATGTAACCCGCGACGTTGAAGTGCGTATGCCCAGTATTCGGGTGCTGCAACCGGGATTATTATCGCTCGCACTTCACGCTGCTTACGCAGTATCAAGTCCAGAAGTGCTTTAAAATTCTCTCTTCCAAGTGCATACTCACGTATTGCCCCGCCTCTGCCAATGGGCACGAAATTGTAGATGAAATAAGAATAAACACCTATTTCACTGCCATAATCTATGATTCGCTCAATCTCATCGAAATTGCGTCTGGTTGCCACGATATTCAGGTGTAAATAAAGATTTTCGGCAACACAATTCTCTATACCCCTGATCACGGCATCGTAAGCGCCCTTAACACCGCGAATGCCATCGTGTATCTCAGGATTCATTCCGTCCAGCCCTATTACTGCACCAACCTTATATCTGCTCAGCAACTTTGCAACTTCTCTCGTTATCAGCGTTCCGTTTGTCGCTATATAGACAGTGAGCCTCTTAGATCGGGCGTATGCAATCAGCTCAAAGAGGTCGTTCCGTAACAGCGGCTCACCGCCCGTGAATACGAATGTCCGTATGCCCAGTGCAGCAACCTGGTCTATCAATGCTTTACCTTCTTCTGTTGTTAGCTCGCTATACTTCGCTTCTCCACCGAATGCGTGGCAGTGAACGCACCTCAGGTTGCATCTGCCCGTCATCTCCCATACCACATGCGGATTCACACCGAAGCAGCATATCTGTTTTGTGCCGGCACCCGCGTGTAGAAGATTTTGTAGCCGCATCGCCCAGCGAAGAAACGCACGTTTGTTCCAGCCGGTGAGCCATGCATATAGCATAATCATGACTGCTTGCTTCACTATCAAAAGCGGTGCATCATAGAACAGTTTCATCCTGAGCCCGAATTTTTCCATTTCCATTCCCTCTTCGTAGTCGAAATACTCATTTGATATGAATGCCTCATTCGTTAAAAGATAGGTTATAACAATCGAAATGGCGAATACACGCCAATCTATCATCATTGCTTCCGACCATGTGATGGCGGTCCCGAGTAAGAAAGGGTAGAATATTGTTGGGTGCTTATACAGTTCTTGAATCCGTATCCACGCGATTAATTTATTGCCCATACGCTCATCCCCGCATTTCATCGTATGGATACACAGAGAGAGGAGCGGCGAAGTATTTGTTCACGATGGTTTAGGGGGATGAGCGAACAAAAAAACTGCTGTGTTGCATAATTCTACGAAATATTGACAATAAAAACCCAAAATGCGCAAAGGAGCGCTCTAGTTATTTCTTTTGTGGTTTGGAAAAGGATGATTTTAAAAGGTTAGATCCCACATTCCGCACTTTAAAACTTCAAGGATAATATTTTAAGTAGAACTCACCATAAATATTTGGTTATATTTTCTTAGGGTATTCAGTGCGAAGAT
>JAGGRS010000252.1 GCA_021159475.1 Candidatus Methanophagales archaeon | reverse complement strand
CTTCGCACATCATCTCTATTATATCATCCCATGTGTATCTACCCATGAACTTGCCTTTCATCATCTGCTCAGAGGTGGATATACTCAAATTAACATGCTTTAGCCCGGGAACCAGCTTGAAACCCTGCTCTACATCGCTTCTTATCGCCCTCATCCAGCCACCGAGCCGAATACGCTTCATAGCACCGAGCTCCACCAGCTCAAGATTCGCATTCAAATAGTTCGTCTCGTGCCTCGTGACTGGAAATCCGAACTCGCTCTGGAAAACGCCCATCTCATCCAAATAGAGGTTCAGCATCGTCTTCTCTAACTTCGCCAGCCCCAGTCTCGATGTCTGCACACCATCCCTGTTCGTAACATCTATTATATAGATAATATTCTCCGCTTCCATCTCTCATTCAATATCAATATCAATTACCAACACTAATATCAGCACCCTTCAGCATCTTCATGAACTCCTCCTCATCTATCACCTTCACACCGAGCTTATGCGCCTTCTCCAGCTTGGAACCCGGTTCCTCACCCGCAACTACATAATCGGTCTTCTTCGTAACGCTCGACGAGACCCGCCCTCCCAGTTGCTCGACCTTCCTCTTCGCTTCCTCCCTCGGTATTGAGATTCTACCGGTGAATACGAACGTCTTACCAGCCAGCACCTTCTCCCTCGCCTCGCCCTCTGGCTTCCTACCCGGCTCATACCGCACTCCCGCCTCCTCCAGCTTACGCAATAATCTCGCTGTGCTCTCCTGCTCGAAGAAGAGGAGAATGCTCTTCGCTACCTCCGGTCCTATCTCCGGGATGCTCACCAGTTTATCGTAAGTGGCATTCCGCAGCTCCTCCATATCTCTGAAATTGGAAGCGAGTAATGAAGCGGTATGCTCGCCCACATGTCTTATCCCGAGTGCATAAATTAGCCGTGCAAACGTGGTATGCTTGCTCTTCTCTATCGCATCCAGTAACTTCTGTGCCGATTTATCGCCCATCCGCTCAAGTTTCAGCAGGTCGCTCTTACTCAGGCGGAATAAATCTGCCGGGTCTGTCACCATCTTACGGTCCACCAGCTGCTCTATCACCTTTTCACCCAGACCCTCTATATCAAGCGCACGGAGCGATGCGAAATGCTTTATTCGCTCCTTCAACTGCGCTGTGCACGAAACACCGATGCAACGCCTTATAGGTCCTTCCTTCAATACCTCCGCACCACAGACCGGGCATCTATCCGGCATCTTGAATTCACGCTCCGCACCCGTCCTCTTGGATTTTATCACGCTCACCACTTCCGGTATGACATCGCCTGCCCTCTCTACCACCACTGTATCGCCTATCCGGACATCCTTACGCTTCAATTCCTCTTCGTTATGTAATGTCGCCCGGCTGACTGTAACACCGCCTATCTGCACGGGCTCAAGAATCGCAACGGGCG
This sequence comes from Candidatus Methanophagales archaeon, assembly GCA_021159475.1. Taxonomy (GTDB): domain Archaea; phylum Halobacteriota; class Syntropharchaeia; order Alkanophagales; family Methanospirareceae; genus G60ANME1. The sequence continues at coordinate 9,651 of JAGGRS010000252.1, read as the reverse complement.
TCAATGCACCCGTACGTCCCACCTGCACTACTATATCCTTCACCTTTGTAAACTCCTCCCTCGGCTGGAACTTGTATGCTATCGCCCACCTCGGGCTTCTTGAAATTGTACCCAGCCGGTTCTGCTGTTCTACACTGTTTACCTTCACCACTATCCCATCAATCTCATAATCCAGTTCGTCCCGTCTCTTCTCCACTTCTTCATGGTAGCTTATCACGTCCTCTATATCTTCAAATCGCCTCACCAGGTCACTCACACGGAATCCTATGCTCTTTAGATAGTTCAATATCTCCCACTGGGTCTTGAATTCCCTGCCCTCCACACGCCCGATGCCATAAGCGAAGAAGTCAAGGGGTCTTGATGCTGTGACTCGCGGGTCAAGCTGTCTCACGGAGCCCGCAGCTGCATTCCTCGGGTTTGCGAACATTCGCTCACCACGTCTGCCCAATTCCTCGTTCAGCTCCCTGAATTTGCGCACCGGCATATAAACCTCACCCCTGACCTCCAGCAATGGTAAAGCCTCCGATAAGGTGCGCAGAGGTATCGTCTTTATCGTCCTCAGATTCTGCGTCACGTCCTCTCCCGTCCACCCATCACCTCTCGTGCTACCCACAACGAGTGCACCATCTTTATACACAAGCTCCATAGCCAGCCCGTCTATCTTCGGCTCCACCACGTATTCTATCTCTTCACCGCCAAGCATACGCCTCACTCGCTCGTCAAATTCCCTCACCTCCGCAGCTTCCATTACGCTATTCAAGCTCAACATCGGAATGCTGTGCCTGTAAGTCTTGAATTCCTCCAGCGGCTTCGCTCCTACTCGCTGAGTGGGCGAATCGGGCGTTATAAACTCCGGATACTTCGCTTCAAGCTCCTCTAATTCCTTAAATAATCTGTCATATTCCGCATCTGAGATCTCAGGCTCGTTCAGCACGTAATACCGGTAATTGTGATAGCGTATCTTCTCCCTCAGTTCCTCGATATGTTTCCTTATCTCCTCCTTCTCTACGCCCATTTTGAATTGGTGCCGCGTCCCACCTCCATCAATAGATAAAGAAAAATAAATAAAAGAAATAAGAGGATAATGATAATATGATAATGAATGACCGAGCGAATGATGGACGAAGTAGAGAATAAGGATATGGAGAAGGAAAAAGATAAGGGGAAAGAGATGGAAGAAACCCTGATACCCGGTCCCGATTATCTGGCGAGCGGTGTTCATATAGGCACGCAGCAAAAAACGAGGGATATGTTGAGGTTCATTTATCAGGTAAGACCTGATGGTCTTTACTTGCTTGATATAGAGAAGGTGGACAGGAGATTACGTATAGCGGCTCGCTTCTTAGCCAATTATGAGCCCTCTTCAATACTCGTTGTATCCGCGCGGGAATACGGGCATCAGCCGGCGAGTATGTTCGCTAAGGTAACGGGTGCGAGGGCAATAGTGGGACGATTCATACCCGGTACGCTGACGAATCCGGCGAGTGAATACTTCATTGAGCCCTCCATTCTTGTGTTGACCGACCCGATGACAGATGCGCAGGCATTAAAGGAGGGTGTAAAAACTGGCTTGCCCATCGTTGCTTTATGTGATACGAACAACTCCACATCCAATGTTGATTTTGTCATCCCGACGAACAATCACGGCAGGAAAGCACTCGCCACCGTTTATTGGCTGCTTGCACGTGAATTCCTGCGAGAGCGGCACAGGCGAGAGGGCAAGAGCGATGAAGATTTCAAATTTGAGTATGCTGTGGAGGATTTTGAAGCTGAGGTATAATATGTAATGAGAAGAGCAGCAGTAGCAGGTGCTTTCTACGAAGCAAGCCGGGATAAGTTGATAGCGCAACTGGAGGAATGCTTTGCTGGAGTACCTGAAGAGGGCGTAGATGAGCGTATTATTGGTGCCGTGGTACCACATGCGGGCTATATGTATTCGGGTGGTGTTGCCGCGCATGTCTATGCAAAACTCCCGCATGCCGATACCTTCGTCATCCTCGGGCCCAATCATTATGGCTTGGGGTCACTCGTTGCCGCATCAAAGGAGACATGGATGACTCCTCTGGGTAGTGTGGAGGTGGATACCGCATTTCTGGATGCGTTACCAAGGCGGATCATTGATATTGATGAGACTGCACACAGGCATGAACATTCAATAGAGGTTCAGCTACCGTTTCTGCAGTTCCGGTTCGATACCTTCCGCTTCGTTCCTATCTGCGTGGCACTCAGTGATGAAGATACCGCACAGGAGATCGGGGAAGACCTCGCGGATACAATCGCCAGATTCAAAGATAAGAGGTTCATTCTGATTGCCTCTTCAGACTTCACACATTATGAACCTGAGCATATAGCGCGAGAAAAGGACGAAGCAGTGATAGAAGCGATAACAGAGCTGGATATTGGCAGGTTCTACAACCGCATATTCGCACTGAACTCCTCTGCCTGCGGTGTCGGTCCAATAGCATCAGTGATGTATGCGGCGAAGAAGCTCGGTGCGAAGCATGGGCAACTGGTTAAATACGCCACCAGCGGCGATGTCACCGGCGATAGAGCGAGTGTAGTCGGCTATGGAGGCATCGTAATCTTCTGATTTCTTCGTGTGTGATACAATGCCGGGTGAAGAAGGAGCAGGAGGAGAAGCAGGTGCGTGCCGTGTTTTCTTCAAAGAGTTGATGAGCAGTGACTTCGTTATTGATAATACCGTTGTTACACCCACATGTGCGAGATGCTCAACTCTGTTCGGCGTCGGTGAAGTGAAAGAAGTGGAGAGGCGAGGGCGAATAACAAAGCTGAGGATAGATGATTCCACTGCGGTCATCAATCTGTATACAGATATTGAGATGACGTTCAAACCAGAGTCTTTCGTGGCGTTCCTCGGTAACATACGCATACGCCACCATGAGAGTGGCTTCCTGATACTCGGGAGGGAGATGGCTATGGTAGACTCGACTGTAAGAGATAACTGGATACTGAGCACTGCTATACGGACAATGAGGCGGATAGAACTGCTTCGCTCTATGACGCCCGTGCCCGCCGCCACCACATGGATGAGGAAGGCTCTCACACACTATGGTAACAAGCTGGAGGAATGTGAAAGCACAGCAATAAAAGCGGTTCAGCAGTTGTGGCAGTATTATAACAGGACTGCAAAGGATGTAGCACTTGATTTCCTGAACACGGTGGATAAGTGCAGTCGCGAACGGTTAATTGCGGAGTTAGAGAAGAAGGGACTGGAAGGGGCATGGATAGAAGAGGCGATTGACGAGCTCATCGCGGATGGCATGTGCTATGAGCCAGAAGCGGGTGTTCTGGCACTGGTTCATCAACAGCCGAATGCGGTCTGAAGATCAGGGTTGAATGGGAGATAAAATAAGATACAACTATAGTTTTACCCTGGCTCATGGTTCCAATCTCAGGACACTCAGCAACATACATATCCTCTTCTTTATGAATTATTGCCGTCAACATAATCATTTTTCAATCACCTCATTAATATTGATATATGTCTGTCATATTTCAATCTTTTCCTGACTCGCCGCCCGCAATTTCGGACAACGTTCCGGGCGTATCTGAAGTTCCCCAAAGGGGAATCTTGGCGAAATAGCAACGAAGCCAGATACGCTCATACAACGTGCCTTCATTGGACATTCTTAACTATATCGTGACATAAATAGTAGATCATATTTTCTTTGGATATTCAACCTCTAAGTAATTTGAAATTCGCTCTTGCAATTACTCATCGGTTCAGGGCGATAGACAGCAGCTCATTGAGATTCGCTATGTGCATATCTATATCTATGTCGGTGTTCACGCCTGATTTCGCATCTGTGCCTACTCCTATGACGGTGCAACCGGCGGATTTGCCCGCCTGGAAGTCACTTTCGGTATCACCCACGAGTATCGCATTCTCAGGCTTCACTTTCAGTCTGCGGCACGCTTCTATCACCATCTCTGCATTTGGCTTGCCTTCGTGCACGTCATCGCCGGTGATGACCACATCGAAGAGCCTGGCGAGCTGAAAGTGCTCCAATATCCTGGCAACGTTCTTCTTCGGCGTGTTCGTTACCAGTCCGACCTTATATTTGTATTCGTGCCTTATGCGGTTCAGGACCTCTTTCACATCAGGGAACAGTTCTATAAGCCCTACCAGCTCCAGTTGCTTATCTATACAATAGTGCCCGGCTTCCTCATCAAGGTTCCATGCGTCCAGGTTATGCTTCAGGTCCGGACCCCAGCATTTCACCTTGAATTCCTCTCTGCTTATCTCTTCTCGCCCGTATCTCCTTAACATCGCATTAAATGCCTGATACCAGCTCTCAAATGAGTTTATTATTACACCATCGAGGTCGAACAGCACCGCTTCTATCATCCGCTTACACAGTCCCCTCCTGTGTTATATGTTTATTATGTGACTTATTAAATCACATTTTATGTTTATTAATACATCTCGATGGTGTTATACAGTTTTGATGGAATGATTAAAAAGGAAGACTTGATAGAAAGCACGAAAAGAGTAATTAAAGATGCTGCGGTGGAGAATGGAGCGATAGTTGCTGCTAATAGCGATAAAAAATATTATCCCCGAGATGTTTCGCCTTATCGCTACGTCTGGGTGCGAGATGCCGCATTTATCTGTGTAGCGGCTGATATGCTGGGGCTGGGTATGGGAATCCAGGAGGATTTCTTCCAGTGGTGTCTGGAGCGTGCAGAGGGATTTGACCGCGATGGCGTTTTCTATCAGAAGTATCATACAAATGGTGCGAAAGCAGGTGACCAATTCCAGCCGGACCAAACGGGGACGTTATTGTGGGCTGTATGGCACCACTACGCATATCAACAAAGGACAGAAGATGCGGTTGAGTTCAAAGACCTGATAGAGAAAGCTGCGAATGGGATATGTAAATACTGGAGCAGGAATCATTTTGTTGTGCCAACATACGACCTATGGGAAGAGCGGAGCACGTTCCCTGAGCTCGAGGATAATCATACTTATTCGTTAGCGGCATGTGTGCGAGGACTTAAATGCGCAGATACGATGATAGAGCCAAAGAACAAGAAATGGCTGAGATGTGCGCGAGAAATGGAAGAAGCAATAAATAAAGGATATGATGCATCGCATAAATATTTCTTGCGGACTTTTGGTAAGCTAAACGACTACGGGGTTGATGCATCACTCCTGGGGCTGGTCTATCCTTTTGAGATATGCAGTGCGAATGACCGGCGGATGGTGAATACAGTAAACGCAATAGAGGTGAAGATAGTAGAAAATGGTGGCGTTCATAGATATGAAAAGGATGCCTATGACGGGTGGATGCGAGAAGGGAAGTTGAGATGTAAGGGTGCGGGTGCATGGCCCCTGCTCAATTTCTGGATGTCTATATATCATGCAATGAGGGGCGATAAGGAGAAGGCTGAGCGATATTACGAATGGGTTCTGAACCGATTAAAAAGCCCTTACATTCCTGAGCAGATATTTGAAAACGAGCTGCAAAAATCCGTTCGTCCACTCGTATGGGCACATGCCATGTTCGCGATTTCGCACTTCTTTTTAGAAAGTTCCGGGGGTTCTTCAAACCTCGACACCGACAGAAGGGGCTAAACTTCTTGTTTCTGCATCCTCAGGTCTTATAATCGTGGGGGATTCTCTATACTTTTATTTAACTCATACCTTCGATAATTCATCGTGAAGATGCCAGAGATTCCGAAGTCCGAGAGTAGAGCGATATCCTCGCCCGTAAGTGCTCGCTCCTTAACAGGGGGAACCGGTCTTGTCATTCGGCAGATAATATGTCCACCGGTCATTTTAGCACCGACGTAGGCTCTGCATTTACCTGCTACAAGCACAACCCCACTGCGCATCTCCACACCTGTGAATTCCGCTGCATCTCCCAGTATCACCACAGAACCACCATTGAGCAATGCCCCCGTGTTCATACCCGCATTACCTTCCACAACTATCGTGCCATTACGCATCAATATGCCTGTGCTTATACCTGTATCACCATGCACACGTATTCTAACAGGGGCACGACATCGGGCTGCGAGTGTACTCCTTATGAGACCATCTTTAAGAACCAGTTCATCCCCTCTATACTCGTTTGGCTCCAGGAGGCTCGCCTCTGGATGATGGAGCAGCCATGTGAGTGAGACGAACTTTTTATAACCCCTCTTATCGGATTTTACCTCTACCACATTGCCCAGAGGCTCTTTTATCTCGCCTCTAACGTATATGGCGCCCGAAACCATGCTCATACCCATATAGGAGCCCACATCGCCATCCACTATTATTGAGCCTGTTTCGGCTATTTCCTTACCGTTACCTCCGAAATAGCAGAGGTCAACACCCAGACTCGAGCCAAGTCTGTTACCAGCATCACCCTTTATATGCACGTCCTCACCCCTCCGCAGTGCCTCCACTATATCCTCATACGTATAGCTGGTTCCGACCTGAGAGGGAATCCTATCTGTGGGATTGAGCTTTGTGCCCTTATGCTGCCATAAGAAGTTATAGGTGAAGTCGGCGATGCAGTCCAGGGCTTTATTCAGCTTCAGTTCCATCGGGCGTCACCACTCCCTACTCCCTGTATTCCGCAGTCAATACCTCACGGATATGCTCCGCTGTCTTCTCGCCCACATGCTCCACCTCCATCAATTCATCCTTCGTGGCGGTCACTACCCGCTCTATCGTCTTGAATCGCCTCAACAGGTTTCTTGTGGTTACGATACCGATATTGGAGAGTGCGGATATGAAATACTCCTGCTGCTCCTTCAATGACGCCGTGGGCTTCTTGCCATGTGGATTTATCGTCCTTGTATTGGGCATCTGCTCCCGTTTCGCTATTATATAAATAAGGGATGCGGTATCTGCTTCATCCCGCGTTTGCAATATCGGCACAGAGTAATCAATGGCGATAGAAGCCATCACCGCCCTCACCACATTCGGGTGCACATTCCTGTGTCCGTAGAGAGATTCGCCCTCGATGATCAGCAGTGGCTTTTCATACTCGCTATTCAGCCGTTTTATCTGCTCTAACAGGTTCCTCTTCTTGTTCACGAGCGAATCGAGGAAATCCGAGGTGGTCTTACGCTCTATACAGACCCGATCTGATACAACGTAATCACCGACCTCTAAATTCTTCAATTTAAGATTCACACCCGCTTTCTCCAGAAATCGCACCACACCGGACTTCGTCTCTCTCGTATCAGCGAAGATGGTCAGCTTCGGCACGTCGGTGAGTGCGAGTTGTTGCGGTTGCTGTGCCCCCTGCCGTGTCTTAGTATTTGTATTATCCTTCTTCTCACCTTCCAGGTCCATCATCTGCATCTCACTTATCCTCCTTCGCATCTCCCGCTCCTTACTCCTGCTCAGCCAGTAATACGCCTCGTCTTTTGTTCCTTTTGCTATTAGCACAATCACCTTCCCTATCTTCTTACGTGCCGTCCGCCCTTTTCGCTGTATACTCCTTATAGCCGAGGGAATGGGCTCATAGAAGAGCACAACATCGGTTGCAGGGATATCAAGCCCCTCTTCCGCGACTGAAGTGGCGACCATAACGTTATAGTAGCCATTTTTAAATTTTTCCACAATCTCCACCTGCTCCTTCTGTTTTAATCCGCGGTCATCCATCTTTGATGCCTGTCCGACGAACTTAACCGCCCTTATATCAGTGTCAGCACTGTGCAAGTTCTGCAATGCGTTTATTATCATCTCTGCGGTGTCCCTATAATTTGTGAATACAATTATTCTCTGGTCTGGATTCGCCCGTATCTCTTCTTTCAGTATCTGTATCAAAGCAGCGAGCTTTGGATGCTCGCCTCTGTATGATGATATCTGGTTCAACACCTTCACGAACCTGTCATCCTTAAGCAACCGCTTGGAAGCTTTACTGCCATCCTTCGAGAGTGCCTCGTTCCTCAATCGCTCTAAATATCGCTTCAATGCAAATACCCCCTCAGTCTCAATCAAATCAATCGCATGTCTTATCTTCAGCACTTCCGCCAGGAGTGACAGCGCTTTATAGAGGTCTGCATGCTTCTGTTTCGCTAACTGCGCCTCTATCGCTCTTCTAAGCTCCAGTATCTCGGTCTTCGTCATTCCTCTTCCCTGTTTACGCCTTATGAATCCCAATTTCTGTAATTCCGCTATTCTATGTTCCAGTATGTCCTCCAGCATTCTCCGCTGCTCTTTTAGCTCCGCGGGCATCTCCACAGCACGCCATTCAAAGTCCTTCCTGAATACGTATGGTGCTACATCGGGGTCGTATTCTGTCCTGCTCTCCACTCGTTTGACACCCAGAGAGGCACATATCTCCATTATCTTCTCCTTCTCGCTGCCGGGTGACGCGGTCATACCGAGCACCAGTGGCTGCTTCGCCTGCTCTCCATACTTCTCCGCTATAAATACGTATGAGTAGTTACCCACTGCGCGGTGGCATTCGTCGAATATCAGTAATGAGACGTCAGTTAGCGTAATACGGTTGCTGAGCAGGTCATTCTCTATTATCTGTGGTGTGCAGACGATAATTTTCGCATCGCTCCACAGCTTCTCTCGCCTATCCGGCAGTACCATACCGGTGAATGTCTGTATAAGCGAGGGGTCGAGCTTCAATACCGATTTTAAGAATGCCGAATGCTGCTCCACAAGAGGTCTCGTTGGTGCGAGGAAGAGAATCTTACCCACGGGCAATCGCTCCAGTATCACGAGTAGTGCTATTGTCGTCTTACCCAGTCCGGTCGGCAGCACAACCATCGTGGATTCTCTCTTCGCCACCTCTGCTATCGCTATTTGATACTCCCGCCACTCTATCTGCCCCTCTCTCAATAGCGGGTGCGAGATGAACTTCTGCCTGTGCTCATGCATATAAACAAGAGATAAGAAGAATGGTAAATAAAATAAGTAACGAGTGTAATGTGGTGATAGAAGACGAAAGAGGCTGTCCCAGTGCCATCAATACACCTATGAGCGTCTTGCCATCCCTCAGCTCACCATTACTTATCATGTCCTGTATCCTGTCTTTGGGGACAAACCGAACCGAAAGTTCAGGCTCTGATTCTGAAACCCTCTCCAGATCGCCTGCCTTGAAGATGTGTATCACCTCGCTACTGATACCGGGCGAGGGGAAGAACTCTATCAGCTTATCCAACTTCGCAGCCCTGAAACCCGTCTCCTCTACCAGCTCACGTGCTGCGCACTCCTCCGGTGATTCCCCTGCTTCAATCGTGCCCGCGGGTATCTCCAGCGTCATAGCATCCACCGCTTTCCGATACTGCTCCACCATCAATATGCTCTCATCGGTCATCGCCACGATAGCCGCCGCACCGGGATGCACAACTATCTCACGCCTCTTTGTCTCTGTGCCTTCTCCTGAGACTGTATCAACTCGCAGTTGAATGATTCTACCTCTATATACCGTTTCACTCCTGAGTGTCTTCTCTTCTACCATGTAAATGCGACGGGAACCGCAGTTGCGGTTTCGTAAATCCCCTCTCCTCTATCTCTATGGATTCTTATTATAAGATAAAAAGTTTGACTGCTATTATTTAACTTGACTTTGTATGATAAAGCTGGATTTTGAAAAGGGGACGATAGTCGTGAGAAGCAATTTTAAACTCCCTAATACCGTCTGGGATAGCAGATCACAGTGTTATAGA
>JAGGRS010000085.1 GCA_021159475.1 Candidatus Methanophagales archaeon | reverse complement strand
CAAAGAGAAGAGTTTCTCCCCGGATCGCCAACCATGTGAATCGGGACTTCGAAAGGCTTATCCTACTATCCATAGTAAACGTTGTAAGAGCAACAAACGCCCCGTGGGAATTCGATCGGTCGTCCATGCTGGGATCCACGAATCGTTGCGGTCTGTGTTTTCATGAAGATATTCCTTTGTAAGACCTACGACGGCATAGAAGCATACCTCAAGTCAAATACTTTCCCAAATCCCCCGGTTAGTTCTTCAACAAGAAATAATTTACCCCCGCCTGAGATAATCCGAAGGGTGTTATCTTAGTTTACGTTGACTTTTGGGATGAAGCCGAGAGTATCGAAAGTTTTAAATATTATTTCTTAACCGGTTGTATACTAACAGGGGTGCACCCCAAATTTTGCGAGAATAGCTATTATTATCGCACCCTTGTGTCTCCAATCGCTTTCTGGTAAATCGTGCATAAAATCCAATGACCCTCGATTTAACAAATAATCAACAAAAGGCTTAAAATCTCTTTTTAAAAGTTTCCTCTCCTTCGCTTTGGGGCAAAAATTTAAATAAACTCATGGTAGATATTTGGAATAGGTGGTAGCATGAGAACGGAAAAGAAGGGTTTTAATTGGGCAAAATATGAGAACGGTAGGGATAACGAGATAAGGAAGTTGGCAGAGCTGTTAAAGTCGGTTATTTGGCGATTGAGTGACCCTTATAAGATGAAGAGGAGGGGAAGGGGAAGGCCCTACTATCCGCCCAAGGGGATGGCTCTACTGGCGGTCATGATGTTCAAGATGGCTTTAAGCGAGCGGGAATACGTGAATTGGTTAAAAACGAACAAGTGGCTAATAGAACTCGCAGAATTGCCAAATACCCCAGATAGGAGATCCATAAAGCGTGTTTTTGAAAGAACACCGTTAGAATACTGGGAAAGGTTAGAGGCGGAAATACAGAAAATTATACCGGATTCAAAGGTGTATGGTGTCGATTCCACGGGGCTCAAGCAAAGCAAGAGGACCGGGGCATGGTCAGATAAAAATAACAGGAGAAAGGACTTCAAAAAATTGCACATAATCGCAGATTTGGTAAATAGAGCGATAGTAGTCCAAAAACTGACGGAAGGGAGGCGGCATGATTCCCCCGTCTTCAAAGAGATGATGGATGACGTTGAAAGTGTTGATAAGATGACGGGTGACCCCGCTTATCTCAGCAGGGATAATTGCGAAATCGTCGCCGATAAAGGAGGGAAACCGTATTTCAAACCAAAGAAGAACGTCACGCCAAAGCCAAAAGGGAGTCAAGCCTGGAAGGAGATGATAATGGAGTGGCTTGAGAAGACGAAGAAATTTCTTCGAGAATATCACATCCGATCCGTTATAGAAGCAATGATATGGTCGTTCAAGTGTATTGTAGGTGATATAGTGCGGTTCAGGAAAAATAAGAACATATTAGCAGAGATTATCCTGAAAAAGTGTATATTCAATGCTGTTTGGTATGTAAGGAGGTGTCTATAAATTATGCCCCAAAGCCCTCTCCTTTTTAGTTCTTTCGGACATTACTGTGATAAATCTCTACCAACATCGGTTATCCTATTTCGGACTCTTTGAGTTAATGTATAGACTTCTTCTCCCACATTGAGGTTATCAATTATATCTTGCCAAACTTCTTCAAAATCCATTTCTTTCCTATTCCAACTTTCCTGAGCCCGTGGCGAGGTAAAGAAGAGCGCGTTTTCTGCCCTGTGCTATCTTCTCAAGCACTGCCCGGATGGCGGCATCCTGATAATAGCGCCTTGTTGCCTCTCCTCCTGGATATGGAACAAGCAGAGGTTTTGCCGGTGAAAGAGTCGTATTCTACAAAAAGATACCCATTAGAAGAGTAAACGAAAGGAACATTGTTCAAGCGAGCATATCGCTTTGCCTGCTCCAGCCCCTTATCTGGCGGTTCGGTATTTTTCTTTGCCTCAAGCAATGCAACCGCTATCGGCTGAGTGCTGATATTAACCCTGATGCGCAGGAGATAGTCTATCCTTCCGCGCGCTCTTCGTTTTGGCTTGCCCTCTATAATGTATGTCAATCCCACGGGCGGTTTCCTCACGATGGATGTGGTCTTCTGTCCAACCGATACTGTGAAGTACCGGATCTATAAGTTTTGCCCTTGTATCTGCTTCGCTCAATATCTCTGTCTCCATATTATTGATTGCTCTATATTTTACATGAGCATAGCGTATATACGTTCAAAACATTCCTGCTCATTTACCCCTCTCTATCTTCGCCTCTATCACATCATCCGAATCGCGCATCGCTCGCTCTGTATCGCCGAAATGTGCCTTAGCATCACGCATCTCAGCAATGAACCCCTCCATATCAGAGGCTGCTATCAGCTCATAAAGCCGGTTCGCCACCCCTAAGAAGGTTTTATGTATCTCACTCATCTCGAGATTCAACTGTATCAATGCATATAAACGCGGGTCCTGATGTAATATCCTGCCCACGAAGTCCATTAAAATCTCATACATCGGACTCATTACCGCTCTCGCTCGCTCAACATCGAAATCAAGCTCTTTCAGCGTGATGCCAAGAGCAATGAGGACGAAATGAGTGAGCCCCTGAAGGACGCTCATCAGTCTATCGTGCTCCTCTGCACTCAAAATCTCTATCCTCGCACCACTGCGCTCAAACAGTTTATACACCCGCCTGTACAGCGCGCCCACTCGCTCTGACACTGGCACGAATATAATCGTCTGACCGCGAATGCTCTTTGCAGACGGACCAAATAACGGATGCGTGCCCAATATCTCCACTCCTTCACCTGTAACCCTTGACATCATCTCTACCGGCAACTTCTTCACCGATGTTATATCCATCATAAGCGAGCCCTTTCGCATCTCAGGTCCCACACGCGCTATTACAGCCCCCGTTATGTCTATTGGTACCGACAGGAGTAGCACATCTGTATCCACCACCTCACCAACGCTATCTCTTAAGATGTCTATCTTCGTATGCCTGACCCCCATCTCGGCTGCTATCTCGCCGGTTCGGACGCTTTTATCCACTATCGTCACATCAGCACCACTCTTCTTAAAGAACTTAGCGAACCAGCGCCCCATACCCCCCGCTCCGCCTATTATCGTCACTTTCATCGCTTTTCTGTCACCACATCCACATAATACATGTCATGTATATCGCGCCACGAACTCCATCAGCTCCTCCATCAGGTGCTTCTCATCTTTTATCTTTAATTCCCTCGCCATTAATATATACTCACCGCCCCTCAACATCACGTTCCCCCTCGCTATTACCGGCGTTCCAAATGACAATCGCTCAGCACTACTATCCTTAGCATCACTTAACGCCATGAATAACGCACCCGTGCCATCATCTACCAGCACTCTATCCTCCGCCACTCCCACTATATCGCCCGCCACTGTCACATCAAATGCGCCATGACACCTGATTATATCCCCGATATCTCGCCTTTGAGGCTTATCCAGTTCATCATACGCCGGGAAATGAATATTCTTCTCTCGCAGCTCCGTATTCCTGCCAATATAAAGAGTAACCAGCCCACTCCTGCGTCTCACGTATGCATTCCCTATCTGTATTACCCTGTCCTGCTTCAACACCTCTCGGTCTGCAACCCATGAGAAGAACGGCATTTTTGCCGTGTAATCTGCTATAACACCTTCAAGAATCTCTATTCGCCTGCCATCCTTCAGCGTGAGCTCCCGCGGTGATACTTCAAGAACTCTGCAAATCGTATTTATACCCCCTTCTCCGGGCTTCAGGCACCACAGCTCCCTCGCACCGCCACCCTCAGCGGGAGTGAACCTGAAGAAGCCCTGTTTCTTATATTCGCGCTGCATCATCAATATCAATTACAATTACCACGAATACCTCCCACTATAAACTCAAGCCTGTTGAATAGCTCCTCTTTATCCTTCACCACTATTGCACCCCGACTCTTCAACCCGACGAACAGCTTTGTAGCTTCACCACCCGTGAAGTCCCGCTCCTCAATTCCATTGAAGATCAGCACGGGTTTGCCCAGTTCAGATGCTCTCTTCGCCGCCTCCAGGTTCCTTAAATTGCCAAAACCCACCGGCATATCAGATACTACCACCGCATCTGCATCTTGAATCATCACCATGAGTTCATGTAGAGCTTTATCAGCGATCGGTGAGAAAGGTGCTTCCGTCACTACGGGAATGCCCAGGTGCTGTGCAACCTCACAATCTGTATCCAGCAGATTCACCACGCCCACCGTCACCCTGTAGCCCCTCTCTGTGAGTGTATGCATCAATGACGCACCGGCTCCTCCTCCACATATAAGATGAATTCTGGTGCCCCTCTCCCTCTCATTGTAGCGGTTCTGCACCGGCGCGGGTAATACATAGCGGTGATTGGTTACAGCATCCCTCCACACAATAGCATCAACACCAAAAGTATCTTTTATGTTAGCCGTGTTCAATACTGACTCGGGAGTGCCGATGGATATGACCTTACCGCGGTGTAGCAATACCAGCCGGTCACAATAGTGCGCGGCTAAATTGAGGTCGTGGATAACTGCTATCACTATCAAGCCCTCCCGCGTGGTCAACCGCTTCAAGAGCTCCATTATCTCTATCTGATAGTTTATATCCAGGTGGGAAGTGGGCTCATCGAGCAGTAATACCTCGGGCTCCTGCGTCAGCGCTCTTGCTATTATCACCAGTTGCTTCTCTCCTCCGCTCAATTCTGTAATACGCCTGTATGCCAGATGCCAGCAGTTAGTGAGTTCCATACACCTCTTTGCTATCTCTATATCCTTCTGACTCTCCAGTTCCCATCTCCCCAAATGCGGATTCCTGCCCATGAGCACGATGTCAAGCGCAGAGAACTCGAAATTGATTGCGGTCTCCTGCGGCACCAGTGCGAATTTACATGCAAAATCTCGCTCATTCAGTTCTTCTATCGCACGTTCGTCGAGTAGAATCGCACCCTTCCTCGGTCTCAATATCCGACTGATTGTCCTCAATAATGTCGTCTTACCCGACCCATTGGGTCCTATAATACCCAGAAATTCACCGCGAGCCGCATTGAAGTCAATACTGGCAAGCACCTTCTTACTCCCGTAGTATGCATCCACATCCCTTACCTTCAACCCCATCTCTTATGCTGCTGGAGTCACATTTTTAATAAATAAAAGATTTACTCCACCTCTTCAAACCTCCCCTCGAGCTTCTTTAGCACATCGGGCAGTGTTGTGTATTCCATCTCCTCCACAGGCAGCCTGTGCGGCTCGAAAGGTCCATGTGCTCTCACGTAATCGGCTATCTCCTGCGCTTTGCGCCGTGCGAGGTCAAATGCGGGGTCGTCAAACAGATCCGCGGGTCCCACCAGCCTGCCATTACTTATCTGGAATCCCGCGGCAATCACGCGCGGGGGACCATCAAACCGCGTGCACTGGGAGTATCTGAAAGGCACGGGGATGATGGGTCCGTTATGCGAACCACGCATCCAGCCACTCACGAGATAAGGCAATGAAAACGGTTCTAAAACCTCGCCCAGTGCTGGCAACCCGCTCTGTGCACGCACCAGTGCGACCGGGTCATCTTTACCCACGTATTTACCCGCCGTGAAGTATAACTTCTCTGTGCTTATAACTGCCACCGGCTCATCCTTCGGCAATGGACTCGTATCCTTTGGATACACACGCTTTATCACATACTTGCTCTTCGCCCCTATCAGCGCGAGCAGGTCATATAACTCCTCCGGACACCTCAAAAAGACCTCCTTCTTCTCTTTTATATCCCAGACCTCGAATACGAACCCGTCATGCATCACAGGGTCAATAACAAGCCCCGCAGTATTGAAAGGGTCAGCGAACATCTTGTAGATGGGGTAATTAAACGCGCCCGGTTCTGTCTTATCCATCATGAACGCGATTAACGGCTCAGAGCCGCGTTCTGTAAATTCCATCTCCGCTATTCCGGGTCCCATACCCCTTATGTTCCCACTGAACGCATCAACGAGCAAATCCTGACCCGCACCATGCAGCTTCAACTCTTTCGCTACTTCAGTAGCCGCTTCAAAGGTCTCCCATGCCAGCCCGTGTATGTCCGACGAGTCCACACCTTTACGATGGCTCATAAGCAGTTGCAGGTCATCGCCCGCATTCAGAACATGATAGCTGACAAGCAGACCTTCCCTCTTCGCCTTCTCCATCCGCTCCTTCGCCTTATCTTTCAACTCCGCTCGAACGGTCGAATGCCCGGGAAAACCACCAACATCCGCCTTTATCAAACTCACGGTTATCTTCTCCTTCTCCATCTTCTCTCACTCCTTACTTTGTTCAAATATTTAAAAATATTATCCACTATATAGACCAGAACTGGATATCAGATTAGATATCTTTGAGTTCAGGAATCCATTCTCTCGGGGGTTATTATTCAACAGAAGAGAATACACGCCTTGCTGCTTCGTCCCGCTCCTCCTGCTCTTGTTTTATCCTGTCACCGCGTCTGAAACTCTCTTCCGCCTTCTCATCATCACCCATGAGCCTGTAAACCTGCCCGAGGTTGTAGTATGTGGATATCCCGCCATCTATGAGATAATCCCTGAGATTCAATGCTGCGTTGAAGAATCCAATTGCCATCTCGTAATCCTCCAAATTCGCATAGGCGACGCCGCAATCGTTGCACGTCTTAGCCAGAGTGGGCATAAGCGGCTCTTTCTTCACTATCTCCTTATACACCTTTATTGCATCCTCGTATCGCCCCTCTGAAAGGTATTCCTCACCAAGAATGAGCAACTCCTCCGCTGTCTTACCTCTTATCTCCTCCCCCTCTTCTCTTTCTTCCATATATAAATGAAGAGCCGCATTGTTTATATATATTACTGTTTTTCATTGTTTTCAGGATGAGGTTTTTCATCAAGGTCTACCACCCTGCCCAGATATGTGCCATCGAGCAGATATGCCTCCATTGTGTCTCTGAGAATGAGTTTTGAAGCTATGGGTCCCTTAAGCTTTAAATCGGACGAATTGAAGGCTACACCACCACATATCTCGTTAAATGCGGGCATTATTATTACCCACGGGTCATTCCAGCGGTCTGTATTTATATCCTTATAGTGCCGTGTAACTGCATTATAACTGCATTCAGCACGAATCAAAACGCTCATCATTTTTGTATAGCCCGCTCCTCCACTCACGAGTCGAATCATCGGGTGGTTATGACCAATCATAATGTATTCAGCGGAGAAGAGTTCCTGTGATGGCCATGTGTGCCCATGCGTATAGCCCACGCCATCAAAGATGAACCCTCTCGTTCTTTCTAAGCTTATCTCGTGCTCCATGCTTGCTATTGTCTCATCGGGCATGAGTCCCTCCAGGTGCGAGTCATGATTACCCTTGACCACATATACCGGTGCGTATTCAGCGAGAGAAGCGAGGAAGCGAGGCACCTCTGTCCTGTCCTGGTATGAAACGCCAGGCACCGCGTGTTTTATATCGCCAAGCAGGACAATTGCATCTGGCTCGGCTGCCCTAACACAGGTCACTACGCGTTTCAGAACCTTATCGGTTTGACTGCCGATGTTTATCCCCCTCTGCCGCAACTCATCCTCTATACCCAGATGCAGGTCCGCAAGCACCAGTGTTCTCTTTTTATTCTCCACTATCAGCGCCGCTCCCATCATCTCCAGTCTCATCGCAATCTCATATTATAATGATAGCGATATGTAAGTAAGAGTGAGAGGAGAGAAGTGAAATATTATGAAACTCCTGAAGACGCGACTGAAACATAGTCATAACAGAGGCACAGAGACAGAAAGAGGTGAAATCTCTGTAATACCAGAATCAGTGGACGACCTCTGGCATCTGAAGCATGTAATAGAGCCTGGAGACATGGTCTATTCATTCACATACAGGCGAATAGAAGAAGCAACAGACAAAGTCAGACCAGATAAGACGGAGAAGAAGCGCATTCGCTTGGGCTTACGTGTGGAGAATGTGGAGTTCCATAAATTCTCGCATCGGTTACGTATAAAGGGAGTGATAGAGTTTGGTCCGGATACCGAGGTGGGTTCTTACCATACCTTCAATATCGAGCCCAATACCGAACTCTCAATCATCAAGGATTGGAAGCGGCATCAACTGAAACGGTTAAGAGAAGCGGAGCGGGCTTCTAAAAGCTCGCCCATAATCGTGCTCACAATAGAAGCGGGCGAGGCAGTTGCTGGTATAGTAAGGCAGTATGGTGTGGACGAGCTATTCTCAATACGATATGGCACGGGAAAAGGCATGTCTGGAGGAGATACAGCCATGAAAGCCTTCTTTGGTGAGGTATTGAGGCTATTGAAGCAGGCTTATTACAACAACGACGCGGATGCCATCATCATTGCGGGTCCAGGGTTCATAAAGAGCGATTTCTATGCTTTACTGCGTGATAAAGCGCCCGAACTGCAGAAGAAGACCATAATAGAACAGACCTCCTCTATAGGGCTCTCCGGCTTCATTGAGGTATTGAAAAGAGGTGCTGTAACGAGATTGAGAGAAGCTGAGCGACTGGCGAGCGAAGTGAGGCTGTTTGAGAGATTGATGGCGGAGATAAGCAGGGAAGAAGGCGGAAAGGCGGTGTATGGCGATGAGGAAGTGCGAAAAGCTCTACAATTCGGCGCGATAGAGACCCTGCTGGTCTGCGATGATGAGCTGATGGCAGAGGGAGAGGGGAGCAGGGGGAGGGGGATAGAGGAGATACTTAAAGGTGTGGAGCGGACAGGCGGTAAGATAGTTGTATTCAGCACCGAGTTCGAGCCAGGTAAGAGATTGAAAGCACTTGGTGGAATTGCTGCTTTATTGAGGTTCAAACTTTACTATTAATAGGTATATGTAGTATAGTTATGTAATATGTTAATATTAGTATGATAAATAAGCCATAAGCCCCGGTAGCTTAGCCCGGTAGAGCGATTGACTTGTAATCAATAGGTCGAGGGTTCAAATCCCTCCCGGGGCTTTTCAATTCGCACGGGAGAGAAAAACCGAAATATTTAAATATCTCCGTGCCGAGATATAATCAGGTGAAAATGGGCGTGAAAGTGAAATTAATTAGTGGGAGAACAGTTGCACAGGGTCAAAATCTGGATAACAAGCTCTCTGATGAGTACTTCAATGCGGTAGCGTTCTGCGAGCTGAATGCGGCGGATATGGCAAAGATAGGGGTTTCTCCGGGTGAGAACGTGAAAGTGAGCACGAAGTATGGCGAGGTGGTGGTGAAAGCGAAGCAAGGAGCAGGGAACCCTGAGGGTATTGCCTTCATTCCCATGGGTCCATGGGCAAATGCAGTTGTCAGTGGCGATACAAAAGGTGCGGGAATGCCGCAATACAAGGGTATAGATGCGGAGATAGAGAAGACAGAGGAGCAGGTGCTGCAAATAAGAGAGTTGATGCGGCAGTATATGAGATAGTGAAATAGGAGGTGAGAAGGAAGATGGTGCAAATTACGGATGTTGTATGTCCTTTGTGCGGGTGTGTATGCGATGATATAGTGGTGGAAGTAGAAGATAACAGGGTGACAAAGGTGCGAGGTGCGTGTGCAGTGGGAAAGAGCAAATTGATGGGGCATGGACGGATAAAGAGCCCGGCGATAAGGGAGAATGGCGCTCTTAAGGACTGCTCTTATGATGAAGCGATAAAGAAGGCGGCGGAGATACTGGCAGCAGCGAGGAGACCGCTTCTGTATGGATGGAGTTCTACGGTTTGTGAAGCGGCGAAAGTGGGTGTGGAACTTGCGGAGGAGATAGGCGCGGTTATTGACAATACTGCTTCGGTCTGTCATGGACCTTCAGTCCTGGCGATTCAGGATGTTGGTCTTCCAAGTTGCACGCTTGGTGAAGTGAAGAACCGTGCGAGCCTCATCATCTACTGGGGTTCAAATCCCACTTCTGCACATGGCAACCACATGAAACGTTACTCGTATATCTCAAAGGGCTATTTCCTGCCCGGAGGTAAGAAGGACCGGAAGCTCGTGGTGGTGGATGTTCGGGAGACGAAGACGGCGAAGATGGCAGATAAGTTCCTGCGTGTGGAGCCTGGTAAGGATTATCTGGTATTCTCTGCATTAAGAGCCATTTTATATGGCTATGAGGACGTGGTTCCGGATGAAGTGGGGGGCGTATCGAAGAAAGACCTGTTAGAAGTTGCGAGTATGATGAAAGAGGTGCAGTTTGGGATTATCTTCTTCGGTATGGGTGTGACGCACTCACGTGGCAGGCATAACAATATTGTAAATGCGATACAGACGACACGAGCAGCGCATACACATACGAAGTTCAATATAATGCCGATGCGTGGTCACTACAACGTGGCTGGTTTCAATCAGGTATGCACCTGGGAGACGGGTTTCCCGTTCGCAGTTGACCTATCGCTTGGTTACCCATGGTATAATCCTGGAGAAACTTCTTCTACCGACCTCCTGATACGGAGGGAGTGTGATGCGGCATTGATCATCGCATCGGACCCGGGAGCGCATTTCCCGGGCGAGTCTGTGAAGCACCTGGCTAAGATACCCGTTATTCAGATAGACCCGTTCCCGAATCCCACAACTGAATTCGCTGATGTTGTCATTCCCACCGCGATAAGCGGGATTGAGTCGGAAGGGAGTGTATATCGTATGGATAATATCCCGCTGCGACTGCGTAAGCTGGTGGATACAGAATACATGAGCGATGAAGAGGTGATGAAGCGGATACTCGAAGAAGTGAGGGCGATAAAGGCTAAGGAGGGCGAATGAGATGGTTGAAGAATTATTGATACGGAATGGTGTGGTTTACGACCCGATAAACGGAGTGAAGGGAGAGAAGAAGGACATCTGTATCCGGGACGGTAAGATAGTGGAAGAGGTGAAGAACCCGAAGGTTATAGATGCCGAAGGTAGAGTGGTGATGCCCGGTGGTGTGGACATACATGCGCATATCGCCGGCGGTAAGGTCAATTCGGGCAGGTTATTCAGACCAGAAGACGGCAGGAAGGGTGCAGAGCCGAAGACGAAGGTGTGTAGAGTTCAATCGGGCTATTCCGTGCCGAATACGTTCGCTACTGGCTATCGCTATGCGCGTATGGGTTATACATTCGTGATGGAGCCGGCAATGCCACCGCTTGCTGCGAGACACACGCATGAGGAGCTGATTGATATCCCAATACTGGATAATGCTGCACTGCCACTCATTGACAACAACTGGATGACGATGGAATATGTGAAGAGCGGGGATATAGACCTGCTGGCTGCCTATATCGCATGGATGATAAAGGCTACAAAGGGCT
>JAGGRS010000234.1 GCA_021159475.1 Candidatus Methanophagales archaeon | reverse complement strand
TTCACGGCAGCCGGATTTGCATTGTTGGTGGCGGATATGGAGTAGCGCCATTGCTGTTCGCGGCTAAGCGAGCGCGTGAATTGGGTAAAGATATAACGGTTCTTGTGGGTGCGCGCAGCGAATCGGAACTACTGTATGTAGCGGAATTTCAGGATATAGGGTGTGATGTGCGAGTAGCGACAGAGGACGGGTCACAGGGTTTCAGGGGTGTGGTGACAGAATTGCTATCATTAACGCTATGGGGTGAAGATTTTGACCAGGTGCTCTGTTGCGGTCCGGAACTGATGATGAAGCGCGTTTGCGGAATCACGAAGCGTGCGGGAATACCCACTCAGATTGCGGTCGAGCGGATAGTGAAATGTGGTTGTGGAGCCTGTGGCGCCTGTGACCTCGGTGGATACCGTGTTTGTACCGAAGGACCAGTATTTGATGCGGAAGAGCTGGAGGGTACAGAATTTGGATGCTGGAAGCGAGCGAAGAGTGGGAAGAGGATAAAAATCAATAACAATAACTGCGGTTTATCATCAGTTCCATCACCTGAGTTCACACCCGAATATGAGCCTCTGTTGGAGACGCATCTCTGCGGGATTGAGTTCCCCAATCCAATTGCGAATGCGGCGGGTTTCGGTGTCTCCGGGAAATTGCTTTACCGATACGCAATCGCTGGTGCCGGTGCGCTCGTGACCAAATCGGTAGGAGTGAGGGAGCAGGAGGGGTATCCAAATCCAACGTTCTTTGAGGTCGCTCCCCAGACCTATGTGAATGCAATGGGGCTGCCGAATCCGGGGATAAGAGATTATGGACCGGAGATAGAAGATGCGAAGCGTGCAAATGTGCCATTGATACTGAGCGTATTTGCAAGGGATGTAGAGGAGAGTAGAGAGGTGGCGAAGGTCGCGTTGAACTATCCAATAGAGATGCTGGAGTTCAATGCTTCATGCCCGCATAGCGATTTTGTATCCATGGAGAACAATCCCAAGCTGTTAAGGAGCATAATAAAGGCGATACGGGAGGTTATACATCCTCACCATATCCCGCTCGCAGTTAAGTTATCACCTAATATAGGAGACATTGCTGGACTGGCGATGACACTGGAACGGGCAGGTGCTGATGCTATCACGGCGATTAATACGGTTATATGCAGACCTATTGACCGCACGCTTGATATACCCATTCTTGGCAATCCCACGGGTTATGGTGGTAAGTCGGGCAGGGCACTCACAGCGGGAGGGAAGCAGGTGGTCTTCTCGCTATATGAGGAGTTGAAGATACCCATAATTGCGGTTGGTGGCATCTTCTCCGCGAAGGATGTGATAGATTATGCGAGAAATGGTGCAAGCCTGTTCCAGATAGGTAGTGCGCTGGTAACTCAGGGTCATGGCATCTTTAGAAAAATAAAAGAGGATTTGAAGGATTATATTCGCAATAATGGCTATAAAAACATAGGTGAACTGGTAGGGGAAGCGCACAGGCGATAGGATGTGAAGCCCGGTTATGAAAGAGGGGAATTTATTTATACAGTGTTATAGCAGGAGGTGGAAGGGCAATGAGGTGTGAGGCGAGAAAGTTTGTTCCTTGTATTATGAAGAAAAGTTTTCTCAGGACTTCTGAACAGAACTCTTCCAGGGTTAGCCACCTAACTACTTCTTTTTCGGTTACAATAACCCTTGCCTCCTGCTCCTTAATAAATAAATGAAGAACGGAACGCCGAAGAAGGCTGTGATTACGCCGATGGGTATCTCGCCAAAAGGTAGCAATGCATCTAATAAACGAATGCCTGCATCCGCCCATGCCACGAAGATACCACCCAAGAGTGCGGAAGCGGGGAAGAGAATCCGATGGTCAGGACCCACGAGGATTCTCGTTATGTGCGGGATGATCAAACCTACAAATCCGATAGTTCCAGCGAAAGCCACAGCAGCAGCGGTAATGAACGCCGAAAGAACCAGCAGAATCTTCTTTACCGTCTCCACATTTATGCCCAGTGTCCGTGCAGACTCCTCACCGAGCAGCATTGCATTCAGGTCTCTTGCAAAGATGTAAATCAGGAAGAAACAGACGAATACAGAAAATGCGGTTATTTCCACCTTTTGCCAGTTTGGCGAGTCTATTCGCCCCATCAGCCACGCGTAGATATAGCCCAGGTCATGACCTGCCAGATACATCATCAAGGATAAGACAGCGCTTAAGAATAGTGAAACCGCTATCCCGGTGAGTAATAAGGTGTCCACCGGTATTCGCCCACCCACCTTCGCTATGTTATAAACCATGAATGTAGCGAGCATAGCGCCCAGGAAAGCCATGAACGGTGTGGTGTAATCGGCGAAGAAGTAAGGCAGTAAAATAATTGAAAGAGCAGCCCCAACCCCCGCTCCCGATGCTATTCCTATGATATAAGGGTCTGCCATGGGGTTCTTAAACAAGCCCTGCATCGCCGTGCCCGCAGTTGAGAGTGCGAAACCCACCAGTATACCCATAATTATCCGCGGCAGTCTCACTTGGAATATTATCACTTCATGCCCGTATGGAACATCAAGGTCACAGAGATGGAGTTTGCTTCCGAAGAGAGCGACGATTTCCAGCGGCGATATATAAATGTTGCCTATCGCCGTTGTCAGGGTGATGGTGACGCAGAGAATAACAATCAGGTAAATCAGTATCATCCGCCAGTGGCTAAATCTCTGGAGGTAATGATAATGCCTGTATCTTTTATCTTGTCTATCCTGCTCAAAATCAAATGACATCCACTGCCACCACCCTCGCTCCCTCATTCACACTCATCAATCGCACACCGCGAGAGTTCCTGCCCTGTATCGGTATGTTTCGTGCCAGTATCTTCGTCACCATTCCGTCAGAGGTGGATATCATCAACTCATCCGCGTCTCTTACCTGCTTTATACACACTACCTCCCCCGTCTTCTCACCCACACGTATGCTGATAACACCCTTACCACCTCTGTGCGTCTCTCTGAACGCATCCAGCCGGGTCCTCTTACCATAGCCCCGCTCTGTTATTATAGCAACAGTCGGGGCACCGGAACCCAAATCAACAGCTTCCATATCTGCTATCTCATCACCCTCTTCGAGTCGCATTCCCCGTACACCGGACGCATATCTACCCATCTCCCTCAGCTCCGCTCCGTGAAACAGTATCGCCTTACCCCCGCGTGAACCCAACAATATGCCTACCCGGGCTTCTCCGCCTATCAATGCCACATCCACCAGCGAATCGCCTTTATCCTTGTCCACACGTGCGGCAACGATACCGGTAGTCCGTATTGACCTGAGATTGGCAAGTGAAACCCTCTTCACCACGCCCCGTGAAGTAGCGAGTATGATATAATATTCGTGTTCATGCTCCAGTGCGGTATCAACGGTCTCTGGTATTGGTAATGCAGCTACGAACTCCTCAACATCTGCACTTGCCATATTCAGTCCCGGGATGTTTACCAGCGCTTTACCCTTTGAATGCCTGCTACCCGCCGGTATCTCGTATGTATTCACCTGATATACCCTGCCATACTTAGTAAAGAGCAGAATACGCTCCCTCGTGGATGCACAGATGAAATTGACGATTGTATCCCCGTCTCCTTCTTTATCCTTCTTCTCTATCACCGCTATACCCTTACCTCCGCGCCCCTGCCGTTTAAATATATTGGCTGATATTCGCTTGACATAGTTACGTGCGGTGAAGAACAGGATTACCTTCTCTTCCTCCACAAAATCACGCTCACTCAATACCCGTTTCGTCTCCTCTATCTTTGTCCTCCGGGCATCGCCATACTTATCCTTCAGCTCCTCCAGTTCCGCCTTTATCACGTCCAATATCCGCGATTCCGATGCCAGGACATCCTTCAGCCATTTTATACGCGCCTCCAGCTCCTTTCGCTCGCTCTCTATTTTATCTCGCTCTAAGGCACTCAGCTTCGATAGTCGCATCTCCAGTATCTCCTTCGCCTGCTCTTCACTCAGTGCGAACCGAGCAATCAATGCCGATTTTGCCGATTTAGGCTCACTTGAGCCCTTTATTAATTCCACCACCTCTTCTATATGCGCGATTGCAACGATCAGCCCTTGCAGGATGTGCATCCTCTTCTCCGCTCGCTCCAGCTCGTATTGGAGTCTCCTCTTTGTTACTTCTCGCCTGTGACTTATGTAGCACTCAATCAGCTCCTTCAGTGTCAATACCTTCGGCACGCCATCCACCAGTGCAAGATTGATCACACCGAATGTCGTCTCCAGCTGTGTATGTTTATACAGCTTGTTCAATATGATAGAAGCATTAGCACCGGACTTCAATTCCACCACAATCCGCAGACCTTTACGGTCTGATTCGTCCCTCAGACCACTTACACTCTCTATCTTGAACTTCTTCACAAATTCCGCTATCTCCTCCACCAGTTTGCTCTTGTTCACCTGGTAGGGTATCTCTGTTATGACTATACTCTGCCTTTTACCCTTTGTCTCTATCTCCGCCTTTGCTCTTACCTTTATACTGCCCCTACCGGTCTCATACGCATCTCTTATACCCTTATAGCCGGAGATGATACCGCCAGTGGGGAAATCGGGCGCTTTTATTATCGCCATCAACTCCTCTACACCCACTTCTGGCTCGTCTATCACTCTTATTATGCCATCCACGACCTCCCTGAGATTATGCGGCGGCATGTTCGTCGCCATACCGACAGCGATACCGGAAGAGCCATTGACCAGGAGATTTGGTAGTTTCGCAGGTAGCACCTTCGGCTCCTTCAGTGTGTTATCAAAATTAGGGAGCCAATCAACGGTGTCCTTATCAAGGTCAACCAGCAGCTCCTCCGCTATCTTCGACAATCTCGCTTCGGTGTATCGCATAGCAGCCGGTGCATCACCATCTATACTGCCGAAATTGCCCTGACCGTCAATCAATGGATAGCGATAAGAGAAATCCTGCGCCATCCTCACCAGTGTATCATAAACGGCGACATCGCCATGTGGATGATACTTACCCAGCACGTCCCCCACTATCCGCGCGGATTTCTTATGCGGTCTATCGTGTGTGACGCCGAGTTCGTGCATACCGAACAATATACGCCGATGCACGGGTTTCAAGCCGTCACGAGCGTCAGGAAGAGCCCTACCAACAATTACACTCATCGCATAGTCTATATAGGAGCTCTTCATCTCCTCCTCTACACTGACCTCTATTACACGCTGTCCCTGTTCTTCACTCATTTCACTTTATCTCCATGTCTTCACGCTGGATATAATCACATCACCCTCTTCTGTCGCATCAATCGCATTATTCAATGCGGTATTGAGGTCTGAAGCGAAAGATACAGATGCAGATGCAAATCCCGCTTCCGCACGGAAACGGTCACCAACGATTATTATCGCCTTAAAAATGCTTCTTCCATTCGCCATCTCCACCACTTCCTTCAATTCGTCCACATTTATACCCTCACAGACATAAGGCGAATCCTCACCGATGATGAGAATTATCTTCTTCTGTCCTTGCCCCTGCGCTCGCTCTTGCTCTGATAGATGCGATGCGACATCTACCAGCTCACTGATGAACCTCAATTTCGTGCCCGAATTGGAATTGTCAATCAATATTCGCCCTTTTAGCGCTTCAACCTTCATCCTGCCCGCAACTGCCGTTATCCCCACGGTATTTAACTCCTCTGGTGCGATACCAAGGCTCAATACCGCACATAATGCCGCTTCCAGGCAGTTCCTGTAATAATCGCCCGCTATACGCCATTTAAAAGGTTCAAAGTCCAGACTGCCATTGATAATCCCGCCATCTATGGTTCTTAAATCATTAAATA
Source organism: Candidatus Methanophagales archaeon (assembly GCA_021159475.1). Taxonomy (GTDB): domain Archaea; phylum Halobacteriota; class Syntropharchaeia; order Alkanophagales; family Methanospirareceae; genus G60ANME1. The sequence continues at coordinate 6,166 of JAGGRS010000234.1, read as the reverse complement.
CCGCTCTTATGCCCTCTATCCTGAGGTTCTCTCCTCTATCTCCATAGCTATTACTGTTATCATGCACAACAGAGGAGAGAGGGAGACCGGGATGCACAACGATACCATCGCAATTCTTGATTGATGCCATCTTGGCTGCGGATGCCATCTTTGTAGCACCTGCAATCCTGTAATCGTGTTCAAGGCTTGTTATCACGCCCACATCGCCTGAACCCGTCAACCCAAGAGAGATCTCAAAAATTGCTATTTCGGGCTTTAAACCCTTATCGCGAGCCATGAGCATCACCTTCAGCACATTCGCAGGTGTGCCACTGAGCCTGGGCAGTCTCACCTCTTCACCATCTGCCGATTCGTATCTCGTTCCGGAACTGGTATGCATAATGATGTTCTTCCTGCCACGCAGCAGTTGATAGATCAGCTCACACGTCGTCGTCTTCTTCACTGTGCCCGTTATTTCTATCGCGTTCAAGTCCGAGAAGAGGTCGTTCAGGCTCACAAGCTCCTTCACCGCTTCATGGTGGGTGATATGCGGTATGCGCGCGTTCAACACCCGTTTCATCACCTCAAAGTTCGGATTCAGGTGAACCGGCGCGATGACGAGGTCGTAATTCAAATCGCCTCTGAAGCTGGGCTCTCTATATGGATTGAAGATGTCCACATCCTTACCCAGCTCTTTTAATGCATCGGCAATCACTTCAGCGCCATGTATGGGGTCGAGAACCAGTATCCGGCTTGCATCTTCTATTCTTAGCCTCATAAATGCTCCGCCGGGGATTTGAACCCCGGTCAAGGGCTCGAGAGGCCCTTATGCTTGGCCGAACTACACCAGCGGAGCTAAATTAAATTTACTTCACTCATTGCTCACTCCTCAGGCTTACCCATTGCTATAAACGCATCACAGACTTCGTCAGGGTCGCCTCGCATCACTATCTCACCTTCGTCTATCATTATCGCCTCGTGTGTGAGTTCGCGAATCACCTCGAGCTGATGACTCACCACCAGTATCGTTGTATTGAACTCGTAATTCAACTTCTTTATCGAGTTCGCTATCTTACGCATGGAGATGGGGTCGAGGTCGCCAAAGGGCTCATCAAGCAGTAGCACTTCGGGCTGCGCTGACATCAGAATGGCAATTGCCAGCCTGACCCGCTCACCCGCACTTGCCTCCGCATTGTGCCGCTCGAATATCTCCTCAGGCAGATTCAACGCCTTTAGATATGGTTTTGCGGCTTCAAACGTCTCTGCTGGCGGGAACTTCGGGAACAGACTCTCAAAGACCTCCATACTGAGACCCAGGTCCTCAAGCTTCTGCTTCGCTTCTAACTCCGGCATATCAGCAATCCTCAGGAGTGCATCGAATGTTACATTGCTTATTCCCTGCTCCTCCGCACGCTTCATCGCCTGTCTCACCATTTCCAGCTTCTTTATGCCCAGTTTCTGGGCAAATGCGTCCTGAACGAGTTGATAGGGCGGTAACGTGAACTCCTGATGGAGGATGCCCAGCTTTGTCCTGGCTTCCATCGCCCTCTTACTGCCAAGTGCAGCGATATTGGCGAAATCCACTGTTCCTATCCGATATAATACCTGCCCCTTATCTGGCTGCTCAATGCCCGCAAGCATCCTTATCAGCACCGTCTTGCCCATCGCTGAGGGTCCAATTATACCCAGTATCTCACCGCGCGGAATCTTCAGGTTCAGTCCCGGCATCTCTATCGTCTTTATCAGCGTGTTGCTCGTGTATAACACATACTTCTTCCATACACCGTTGAGTTCAATCATGGTGTCTCTCGGGTCCTTTACGGGCTGAAGTGGCTCCATCGGCTCCAGCTGGGACATGAACTTCCCTATTATCGCTTCCACATCGCCTTCATCCACTATTCTACCCTTCTCTATCCAGATAAGCCTGTCTGATAGCGCCCTATGCACTTCCGGCATGTGCGAAACGAGCAATATGCTGATGCCCGTCTTCTCGTTTACTCGCTTCACACTCTCCAGCAGTTCCTCACGCGCTATCGGGTCTGACATCGTGCTGGGCTCATCCAGTAGCAGTAGAGAAGGTGATTTAGCGAGTTGACGGGCGAGTAAGACCTTCTGCTTCTCTCCACCACTCAGTATAGGATAGAAATACTTGTATTTCTCGCGTAGTCCCACGAGGTCGAGGATCTCAAGCGCCTGCTCCTTCAACTCCTCGTATTCGTCCTCATACTGCGGTAACTCTTCCAGGCCCGTCTGTGCCGCCCTTAGCTTTAATATGATGTTATTCACCACCGACTGGTTCCAGAGTGCAAAAGAGCGCTGGAGATGAAAAGCCGTCTTCTTCTGCAGCTTCTTGAATTCGGAATAAGGTGAATCGTGCTCTACACTCACGCCATCCAGCTCTATCCTGCCGGCATCGAATCGCTCATAGCCACGAAGCATGCGAAGCAAGGTCGTCTTCCCCGCACCACTCTTACCTATTATCCCCAGCACCTCACCTTTATCCAACTTGAAGGATACATCATCCAGTGCAACCACCTCTTTCCCTATCTCCTCCAGTTGATAGGTCTTACACAGCCCCTCTACTTTCAATATCTCCACCATCTTCCATCACTCATATTCTTCTTATTCTTATCTTTATCTCGCGCTTCTTTGGCATTATCTGCCGCAGTATCTCCTTCAACTGGGCATCGGTTATCATGTTCTTTATCCGCCCGCTCTGAGCGAGCGCAATCAGCTGATTCTCCAGTAGCTCAGCAAATTCCGGCTTTGCCATCCTTATTGTATTCAACCGCTCACGTGCTTCCGAAGAGAGAATCTGCCGTATGACGTCCCTCTTCGCTTCCTCTAACTCCTGCCTCCTCTCCTCCTCCGCCGCCATACCCGCCTGCGCCTGCAGCATCTGTTCATACTTCCTCCTCCTTATCGCTTCCAGTTCTTCATCACTCGCCATCTCGCTTACCTCCCTCTATCTCTATCTTTATCTCATGTGCGACACTATCGAGGAAGGAGCGCCCTCGCGGTGATATCATCCGTCCTTTTCTACCCTTACCAGGCTTAAGGACATACCCTGCCTGCTCCAGCTGCGATAATATCACCCTTATTATCTTACCCGAAGCTTCTCTGAACCGCTCCTTCTTCGTGCCTCGCCTCACTCTACCGCCGTAATACGTGCGCAACCTCGCCACTCCCACCGGTCCATTCAGGTATACCTGCCGCAACACCGAGGCACACCTCATATACCACCATTCTCGGTCCTGGGGCGGTAATTCTTTATGAGCACCTGTTTTAACCTCCATAGCCCATTTTGGAATACGAATGAACTTGTTCTTCTTTAACTTATCTGCTACTCTCTTCACCAGCTCGTCCGGCGGTACATCATACACCGTTGTCATCTCAATCTCATATTTTATAAAGGGGGAAAGTATAAAAAGGTGTAATAAAGGTGTAAGGGAGGCAGAAGATGGGGGCTTCGGGGCGAGCCGGGATAGAAGAGAAGGCGAAGCGTGCGAGGAGAGCCTCGTTAAAATTGGCAAATGTAGCCACAGAAGAGAAGAATAAAGCACTGCTTAGAATCGCCGATTCCATCGCCGATAATAGAGAGCGAATACTTGCCGCGAATGCGAAGGACGTAGAGGAAGCGGAGGTGGCGGTGGAGGAGGGCAAGCTCTCAAAACCGCTACTTGAACGTTTAAAACTGGACGATGCGAAGATAGAGGAGATGATAAAGAGTGTCAGGGATGTAGCGAAACTGGATGACCCGGTAGGTAAGACGTTATCGGCGATTGAGCTTGACGATGGTCTGGAACTCTTCCAGGTCTCATGCCCTATCGGCGTAATTGGTGCGGTATTCGAGTCGAGACCGGATGTTCTGGTTCAAATCTCATCCCTGTGCTTGAAGACCGGTAATGCGGTATTACTGAAAGGGGGTTCTGAAGCACACAACTCAAATGCCGCACTGTTCCACGTTGTTAAAGATGCAGCGGCAGGCAGTGAGATACCAGATGGATGGATTCAACTCCTGGAGACGCGTGAGGATGTGCGTGAGATGCTGAGACTGAATGAATATATAGACCTCGTGGTGCCCCGCGGGAGTGAGCAGTTCGTGAGATATATACAGGATAATACCAGCATCATGGTGCTCGGTCATTCGGAGGGTATATGCCATGTTTATGTGGACCGCGATGCAGACCTGGATATGGCATTGGAGATATGCTATGATGCCAAAGTTCAATATCCCGCGGTATGTAATGCGATGGAGACACTGCTCGTTGACTCGGCAATTGCAGAGGAATTCCTGCCACAGATGGCAGCGCGGTATAAGGAAGCGGGTGTGGAGATAAGGGGTTGTCCGGAGACGCTGCGGATTCTTGGCGATATGGGGATAAAGCCTGCATCTGATGCGGACTGGCGCACTGAATACAACGACCTGGTCATCTCAATCAGGGTGGTTAACGGCGTTGATGAAGCAATAGAGCACATAAACCGATATGGCTCGGGGCATACAGATGCGATAGTGACCTCAAATGATGATACAGCACGTAAGTTCCTCAAATTCGTTGATTCCTCTTCCGTGATGCATAACGCATCTACACGTTTCAGTGACGGATTCAGATATGGCAAAGGGGCGGAAGTGGGGATAAGCACGAATAAAGTGCATGCCCGCGGTCCCGTCGGGCTGGAAGGGCTGGTCATCTACAAGTATCTGCTACTCGGCAGCGGGCATGTGGTAGCACCTTATATAGGAAGGGGTGCAAGGCAGTTCACGCACCGCAGGCTCACAAAAGAGATTACGTTATGACCTCCTTATTACAGATAGCACCCACAATAGCCTCGTATTTCGGTGTCCGCCTCGTATCGCCCGCCCATCCGATTGAGCAGATACTCAAATTCGCATATTCTCATTATCCCGTTCCGCATACAGTTACACTGGTGGTGATAGACAGTCTGGACCTTGAGCTTTATTATGAGCTCGGTAATGAATTGAGAACCGTGCACGAACTTGTAGAACAGCATGGGCTTCTATTCGAGTGTGATACAGTAAGCAACCATACAACGCCGGCAATTGCCTCTATTCTCACGGGTCTGGAGCCTGAATCGCACGGCATCTTCACATCTGACGATGTTGGTAAGTCGAAGATAAAGTCAATTCTGGAGCTTATGGAAGAAGAGGGGAAGCAAACGTGTGCAGTAATAGAGAGAAAGGGTGCAGAACCACTCATCGGGAAGCTCAGTTATGTATATGGTGTTAAAGACCGTGAGGGTATGGATATAATAGAGTATGATAAGATAATAAAAGAGCACACGATATCTATATTGAGGAATGTAGAGCCTGTGCAGATGGTATTTTCACATATCCGCACCATTGACCGATTTGCACACCGGGGCTGGGATTTGCGTCTCGCAGCTACTGTTACGGACGGAAATATCAGAGAGATAGTGGATGCAGTAGCGGCAAGAGAAGGGCTATTACTCATCTGCGGTGACCACCAGGCGCATCTGAGGGACAGGAGTAGAGGGGTAGGAGTGAGAGGCGTGGGGAAAGTGCCATTGATTGTAACCGCGCCTCCACGCATCATTGCGTCGGGCTCATAAAAAAACCATAAGTTATAAAACATTTGTTTATCATCCTCTTATGCATGATAGATGGTAGAGAAGAGCATAGATGAGATAAACGAAAGAATCAGAGATGGTAGCGTTTGCGTGGTCACTGCGGATAGAATGAGTGAGATAGTGGAGGAGCTGGGTGCGGAGGGGGCGGCGAAGGAGGTGGATGTTGTCACCACTGGCACTTTCGGTCCTATGTGCTCCTCGGGCGTATTTATCAACTTCGGGCATGCGGACCCGCCGATAAAGATGCAGCGGGTATGGCTGAACGAGGTGGAAGCGTATACCGGTATTGCGGCGGTTGACGCTTATCTGGGTGCCGCGCAGTTATCAGAGGATAGGGGTGAGGAATACGGCGGCGGGCATGTAATAGAGGATTTAGTATCGGGGAAGCAGATAGAGATGCGGGCTACTGCCTATGGCACCGATTGCTATCCACGCAAGGAGATAGAGACAACACTCACGATGGAAGACCTGAATCAGGCGATAATGGTGAATCCAAGAAACGCATCACAGCGTTATATCGCAGCAACGAACTCAACAGACCGCACTTTATATACCTATATGGGCACATTGCTACCAA
>JAGGRS010000174.1 GCA_021159475.1 Candidatus Methanophagales archaeon | reverse complement strand
TCCTGTTTACTCAGCATCTGGTCCTGTTTACTCAGCATCTGGTCCTGTTTACTCAGCATCTGGTCCTGTTTACTCAGCATCTGGTCCTGTTTATCAAGCATCTGGTCCTGCTTACTGAGCATCTGGTCCTGCTTCTTTAGCATCATCAAACCAGCCTGGGCTATCTTTGCTAATTGCGCGACCATGAAAGACTGCCTGAAGGAATCAATGCTTCTTACCTCTTCAGTGTATTCTTCAACCGAAATATCATGAACGGAAGCTTCGGGTGGATAATTCGAGTGTATAAAATCCACAAAAGTGCTGATCTTGTCTCCCGGACCGCGGACGAGGACAATCAATTGCTGCTCACCATTTACAACCACATTTCTTGCATCAAAATAATCAATGAGCAGGCTCTCTGCCTCCGTTAGCAGGAATAACCTGTAACCCACATCGTGAACCTTCCCCTTTATCGTTATCTTCTTCGCTTCTTCCATACTTCCTCCACACTCACACGTATATCTTGGTTATGGTTATAAAGTTAATCCAATATAAAAAGGGATGTATGATGTTGTTGTGGTGGGAGCGGGACCTGCGGGCTGCATGGCGGCGAAATACGCAGCTAAGAGTGGCGCATCAACGCTAATCATTGAGAAGAACAGAGAGATAGGCATACCAGTCCATTGTGCGGGACTGATAAGTAAGAGGGCGGTAGAGGAGAGCGAACTGACGGGAAACAGGTCATTCATAAGGAACAGGATAAGAGGAGCGATTATCCACTCACCCAATTATGAGATGCAGTTAGAAGCGCGTGAGGATGCTTATGCAATAATGAGAGACCGCTTTGATAGGGCGCTCGCGAAAGAGGCGATGAATAGTGGCGCGGAGATAATCACGGGCTGTGAAGTGGTGGGAATAAGGCTCTCAGGGGGGGAATTGAGGATACAGACGGTGGATACATCAAAAGGCAAAAAAGAAGAGATGGGCGCGAAGGTGGTGATAGGGGCTGATGGCGTCAGGGCTGGAGTGGCGAAGATGACGGGCATGAGAATCAAGAGGAACTTATTAAGTTGTGCACAGGTAGAGGGGCATTATGATTCAGAAGGCGCTTATGCTGAGGTCTTCGCTGGCAGGGAGATAGCACCTGGATTCTTCGCATGGGTCATTCCACTGGATGACCAAATAGCCCGAATTGGGCTATGCATAGATAAGAGATTCTCATCGCCACACTCAACGCCCCTCGCACTTTTAAAACGCTTTCTGTCCCAGCCCTACGTGGCGAGGAGGTATCGGGGCTCATATAGTTACACCGGTGGTGCAATCCCTTTAGCTGCGGGTTTGAAACGCCAGAAGACGGTGAAGATAGTGAAGGACAGGGGAGGTATTTTACTGGTTGGTGATGCTGCTGCACAGGTAAAGCCAATCACCGGCGGCGGAGTCTACTATGGACTGAGATGTGGCAAGATAGCGGGAGAGGTGGCGGCGGAAGCGGCTTCAACGGGTGATATGCAGGTATTGAAGCATTATGAGAGGCGATGGCGTAGGGAAATAGGGAAGGAGATAGCGTTTGGTATATGGGTTCATAGATTGAGATGCGTGTTAAGGGATGACGACTTCGACAGGATATTCCATGCATTGGGGCGGAAGCGGTGGCGTATAGAGGAGAAAGGCGATATGGACTACCCCTCACTCATATTGAACGAATTTATAAAGGAGCCAGGATTTATCAAATTGGCGGTGAAGAATATCATAAGGTATATGTATATATATGGCAGGTGAAGTAAATATTAAGGTAACGAATGGTAATGGTGAAGAGTAATGGCGAGGATATATGCGAGACGGCGCGGTAAGGCAGGTTCTAAGCGCCCTCCAGCTTCAACGGCACCTGAATGGGTGGATATGAGTGCAGAGGAAGTGGAGAAGAAAGTGATTGAGTTATATAACAGGGGTCTCTCAACGAGTGAGATCGGAATAGTGCTTCGGGATGGATATGGTGTGCCCAGAGTGCCGCAGGTGGTGGGTAAGAAGATAACGGAGATATTGAGAGAGAGAAATCTCGCACCGGCAATACCGGAAGACCTCCAGAATTTGATGCGCAGAGCACTCAGGATAAGGAAGCATCTCGAAATGAATAAGAAAGATGTGCATAACAAGAGGGCGTTGCAGTTGACTGAATCGAAGATAAGAAGGCTTGTGAAGTATTATATAAGGGAGAGGGTATTACCTGGCGATTGGAAATACGAGCCAGAAAGTGCCGAATTTGTCCTCAGGAGGTGAGTATAAAGAGAAATGAATGCGTATTTAGAGCTATTGGTGGGAGTTTTACTGGCAGCAGTGGGGATAGCAATGCTGGCAGTGCCGCAGCTGTCCATCTTCCGTAGGGATGTGATAATCGTAATACTGGGAGTGATTCCCATTGTCATACTGTTAGCAGCTGCTGTGTTCCTGGTGATAGGTGTGAGTGATATAAGAGAGAAAGGAGAGGAAGAACTGGAGAGTGAAACGGATAAAAGAGAGGGTGAATAGTGGTGGGTACGATTAAGCCGACATATATAAAGAAGCTATCAAGGCAGTTGTTGCAGGAGATACACGAATTTACCGCCGATTTCGAGCGAAATAAGGCGATAGTGGAGGAATACACGAATATAAAGAGTAAAGAGGTGCGGAATAGAATAGCGGGGTATATAACACATAAGAAGAAGGGAGAGATGGGGGTGAGATGAGATGTTAAAGATAGAGGGGGTATATCCAGCGCTTATAACACCCTTTACGAAGGATGACGAAGTAGATGCAGCGGGATTGAAGCGGATGGTGGAGTATGTAGAGGAAGGAGGGGTTGCAGGGATAGTGCCCTGTGGCACGACAGGCGAGTCCGCAACGCTTTCGCACGAGGAGCATAAGCGCGTTATAGATATAGTGGTGGCGAATGCGAAGGTGCCCGTGATAGCAGGCACAGGCTCGAACAACACGAAGGAGGCTATTGACCTGACGAGACATGCAGCAGATGCGGGTGCTGAGGCTTGCCTGCTTATTACTCCTTATTACAACAAGCCGAATGTGCAGGGTTTAAAGGAGCATTTCAGGCAGATTGGCGATTCCGCTGATATTCCTCTGATTCTTTATAACATACCTTCCAGAACCGGGTTGAACATGAGTGCGGAGACGATAGTGGAGATAGCGGCAGAAGTTGAGACTGTAAAGGGGGTGAAGGAAGCTTCGGGCAATTTAAAGCAGGTGGGTGCGATTATAAAGTTGGCGAAGGAGCGTGGTCTGGACTTCACCGTGGTCGCAGGTGATGACTTCCTCACGCTCCCGATAATGAGCCTTGGCGGTAAGGGTGTGATCTCGGTGGCGGCGAATATAGCGCCGCAGCCAATGAGCGAGATGGTGGATGCAATGCTGAAGGGCGATATAGAGAAGGCGAGAGAGCTCAATCTCAGGCTGTTCCCGCTGTTTGAGGCGATGTTCCTTGAGACGAATCCGATACCGGTGAAGCGTGCGGCGGAGCTTATGGGGTTGCCTGCGGGGCACGTGAGGCTACCACTGGGTGGACTGAGCGAAGAAAACGAGCAGAAGTTGAGGAAGGTGCTGGAAGCGTTGGGGCTGATGTAGCCAATTAAGCATAAGTTTTGTGTGATTACTTAATTTCGCTTATCTCTCTCATTATCGCAACAGCCTGGCGGATGAGATTGAAATTCGCAGCGTATGATATCCTTACATGGTTCCTGCCACGAGTGCCGAAGGCAGAGCCCGGCGTAACTATCACACGCCTGCGTCTGAGCTCTTCAACGAATTCACGCTCGTCGTTCACCTCGGGGAAGATATAGAAAGCGCCTTTTGGAACCGGGAACCGGATACCCATCGAGCGAAGAGCAGACATGAGGAAGTCTCGCCTCCTCTTGAACTCGTTCCTCATCTCTATTACGCAATCCTGAGGACCTGTAATAGCAGCAAGAGCGGCTTTCTGCGAGATTGAAGATGCACATGCCTGGATATACTGGTGCACTTTCAGCATTTGCTCTATGTATTCCTCACTCGCAACAACATAGCCCAGCCTGAATCCTGTCATTGCATACGTCTTGGACACCGCATTCACGGTGATGACGCCATCGTAGAACCTCGCAGGGCTTACATGTTCCGCGCCATCATACACAAGATGCTCATAGACCTCGTCGGAGATGATGGTCAGGTGATGGTCAGAGGCGAGTTCCGCAATTGCTTTTATATTTGATTCGGACTCTACTGCACCCGTAGGATTCGCTGGCGAGTTTATTATGAGCGCTTTCGTCCTGGCTGTGATTCGCTCCTTCAACGCCTCTATTGAGATTGTATACCCGGCTTCATCATTCAGTGGCACTCCAACCGGTCTCGCATCGGCTAACCTCGTCAATGCCGGGTAGGATACAAATCCCGGATTCGGGATCAATACCTCATCTCCACGCTCCACCACTGAGAGGATGGCGATATGCAGCGCCTCACTCGCACCAGAGGTGACAATTATCTCCTCTGGACTGACCGATAAGCGATTCTGCCGCAGCAACTTGTCACTTATCGCCTCACGCAGTTCTGGTATACCCTTATTGAATGTATAACTGGTGAACCCGGCTTTTAGTGCCTGAACAGCGGCGGTTTTTATATGCTCAGGTGTATCAAAATCGGGCTCGCCAAGTCCGAGATTGATGAAATCTGCGGATGCAGCTTCAAAAGCGCGCCTTATGCCCGATATCTCAATCCCCGCCACACGTGATGCGAATCTCTTTCTCTCTACCGTCATCTTTATTTAAATGCGAGCAATCTCCGCTGTCCTGGATCGGTCAGGGCGATCACTGACTTTATACGCCACTCAACACCTGGCTTATCCCATATAAACTCGCGTTTAGCTCGCTTTATCGCCTCCAGAATGAAATAGACCCTGTCTCCCACTATCTCAGCATCTTCTTCCTCCACTTCCATATCGTGCCCCACACATACTTTCTGGTCGCAGAAGAACTGACATCGGCTGTCATAGAAGTAAAAGCAGCGGAATCGCGGCTTCGTCAAGCCCAGTGTCTTCCCTTTCCAGGCATCGGTATGCAGGAACTCGCCACTCTCTGCGATTCGTTCAACGAGCTTCAACTGCTCTTTCTCGTCCTCTATCCTCCGTAACCGCGACCACGATTCACCCTTTATCCTTATGCTCTCCGGTCTCTTATCATCGGCGGGGAAGAAATCCGCTACTTCTGCCTCTATCATATCCCAGCGTCTGAAGTGATGCTGTAAAGGTAAAGGGTAAACGCGCTTGAGTTGCCAGTATTCATCAACTGCAATTGCAGCCTCTGTATCCGTATCAGTATCGTGATAGAGATGGAGTATGATGAGTCGTAATACGGTGGGCAGCAAGTCCTTAAAATCCCCGGACTCGAACCAGCTTCGTAATGCCCACAACGTTCTCGCTCCCGATTTGAAGCGAACCAGCCCGATATCGCCCTGCAACTTCTGCACGTAGACGTGATACGGCGCTCTCTGCTTCAATGTGCTGGAACTGGCTCTTATCTCATTCCATGACACCGGTCTACCCTTCTCTTGCAATATCCTCTCCACTTCTCTCCTGAATTTCTCATACGTCATGATGAATGAATATGAAAAAGAAAACCTAAATAAAGATAAAGATGCTGGATCTGGATGCTATCCACGTCGCACCTCCTTCCGCTGTGCCACCCGATAGCCGCAAACAACGCTTATATAGCCACTCAACTTCTTATCCAGCTCTTCACTGCCGGTATCAACCAGAAGAAAAGGTGTATCACTCAATTTCTGCGGCGTTGCCACCACGATGATGTTCTCAATGCCCACCCTCTGTATCACTTTCGCACTTATCTGCTGATTGCCCCTGCCGAAGATGAAGCCCTGCGCACCTATCGGACTCACCATTATCTTCACCCTGTCCTCATTCGCAATCAATCTCAGCAGGTCAGCTTCGTTCAGGTCTTTACCCACGAGTTTACCGCCCTTCACGGCATCAACGCCGAGCAGAGTCTTCTCAGCACCGAGATTTAGAAATTCGGCAATCTTATAGATGGTGGTGCCCGCACCCATGATGTATAGCTCATCGGGACTCATGAACTCGCGTGCGAATCGTGCAATCTCCTCCTTCGCTCTATCCTCGCTCACGCTCTGGAACAGGCTCTTGCCATGCTGAACGAGTGCGGGCACGTAAGGTGTGCGGGCATAGCCGAAGACCTTAATTCGGAGCTCATTACGCCTGTATGCCTCCTCATCCGTGTCCATTATCTCGGCATCACGCAGTTCCGTCCCGCCCGCACAGAAACGTTCCACTATTCGCGCCGCGCACCTCGGAGATATCGCAAATACCGCGGAATGCATCTTCACACCTGCGGGGATACCCAGAATAGGAAGTTCTTTTCCAACCACGTTGAAGATGTCCCTCGCAGTGCCATCACCGCCGCAGAACAGTAGCAGGTCAATACCCTCATCCATGAATATCCTGCATGCGTTCCTCGTATCCTCGCATGTAGTCCTCTCTTTGCTCGGATACACAACCCTATACCTGTGCTTATGCCTGGTGAGTGCATTCTCACCCATATCGCCTCCGCAGGTGATTATCATTGTATCAAGCTCAGGGTCAACATTGAGTTCATCCATGCATTGCCTCGCTCTGTGGCATGCAATCGGACTCGCACCCAGCTTCAACGCCTCCTCTACCAGTCCATCTGTGCCTTTAAGCCCAACTGAGCCGCCCATGCCCGCAATGGGGTTGACAAGGAAGCCAATCTTCATGCATCAATGTATAATATTGTTCATATATCAAGATGTGCGGAACATAGTATGAAAAATTCTCAAATAGTTTTTTATATTCTCTTCTTTTAGAGAACAAGGGTGATAAAAAGGAAAAGGAGGAGAAGATAGTTTATGGCGAACGAAAGAAGCTTCCCGGTATGCTGCTATTGCGGTGCGTGTGCGGCGTTCATACCGGATTTTGAGAAGTATAAAGAGGAAGAAGTGGTGTTTGACAAGGGGTGTGGCGGAACAGTGTCAAAAGGCTTCTGTTTCAGCTTCTGTCCGCGCTCGTTCGCAGCTTGCCGTTTATGTGAGGGGGAGTGCCCGAGGAAGGATTATGGCGTATGTGATTTCAGTCCCTGTGCTTCCAGTCCCGAGGGACGAATTCTGGGGCACTATAAAGAAATAATAAGTGCAAGAGCAACGGAGGAGGGCATAAGAGAGGTGGGGCAGGATGGCAGTGTTATAACAGCAATGCTATGTGAAGCGTTAAGAAGTGGATTTATAGATGCCGCCGTTGTCGCTATTCGGACAGAAGATTGGAAAGCCGAACCTTTTGTTGCCACCACACCGGAAGAAGTTTTGCGTGGCAGAGGTTCAAAATTCACTGCCTGCCCTTCTGTCCTCGCGGTATGGGAGGCGATAGACCGCGGGTATGAAAATATCGCAATGGTCGGCACGGGCTGTAATATAGAGGCGGTGAGGAGACTTCAGGCGTTGCGTGACCCCGCTCTGGAGCTGGACCGTGTGAAGGTCTTAATCGGGCTTTTTTGCACCGAGGCTTTCTGGCACCGTGATCTGGTCATGTTCCTCGCCGAACGTGGGATAGATATCAAAGAGGTGGAGCGGTTTTATGTTACAAAGGGTAAATTTATGGTGGTTACAAAGGACAAAGAATACAGTATTCCAACAAAAGATATGGAATCTTGCGCACGGGATACATGCAGGATATGCGAAGATTTCACCTCACAGCTTGCGGATGTTTCCGCAGGCTCGTCTGGTTCGCCAGAAGGATACACGTCATTAATAATCCGGACAGAAGTGGGAGAGGAGCTCGTAAGTGTATCAAAAAAAGCAATAGAAACGAAGAAGCTGGATGATGCAGGTATAAAAAAGATAGAAAGGCTCGCTTTTAATAAGAAGATGAGGAATTATGGTATGATACTGGACCAGATGGGGATTTGTTCTGCGTGCTTAACCAATCCGTATTCTTTTACGTTGCAAGCATCACATTAAGGGGTGATTGAAATGGCAGATATATATGCAAATGCGAGGTCTACCACGGGAACGTCCGTGAGAAGGAGAGATGTGAATGCACTGAGTGGAATGTGTCCGATATGCGTGAAGGAGTGCACGGTGCTATGCGAAGTTGGTAAGAGCGCGTTCAGGGGACGAGAAGTATTATATCCGGAGCCAGAGCAATTTGGATGGAGTACTGCCGCGTCGAACAAGGATTATGGACTCGATTGGTCTGACTTCAATATCCTTTCGCGGTTGCGAGGCGCGGAAGGGATTGAACCAGAGCCGGATGTCGCTTTGTTCCATAACGTGGATATAGAATCGAAGATAGGGGGTATTCCGTTGAAAATACCGCTGGCAACGGGCGCATTCGGGTCCACCGCGGTAGGAGAAAACAACTGGGATGCACTTGCTATCGGCGCCGCACTCTCAGGAGTAATAATAATTATCGGGGAGAACGTTTGCGGTGTTGATAAAGAGTCGGTATTCACGAACGGGAAAGTGACGCGCTCGCCGGAGATGGAGCGGAGGGTGAGACTTTTCAAGGAATACTGGGACGGCAAATACGGTGATATCGCAGTGCAGACGAATGTGGAAGACCAGAGGTTCGGCGTGGACGAGTATGTATTGTCAAAACTGGAAGTGAACATAATAGAGAGGAAATGGGGGCAGGGCGCAAAGGCGATAGGTGGAGAAATACGTGTTTCTTCGCTTGATAGGGCACTGGAACTGAAGAAGAGGGGATATATCGTGCTGCCAGACCCGGAAGAGCCTGTGGTTCAAGAAGCGTTCAAAAATGGATTGTTCAAGACATTCGAGCGGCACAGTCGCGTGGGATTCCCGGAGGAGCGCGATTTCGTGGAGGATGTCGAATGGTTGCGTGGCATAGGAGCAAAGCATGTAACGATAAAGACCGGTGCTTATCGCCCTGTGGACGTTGCATGGACGATGAAAGTGGCATCAGAAGCAAAAGTGGATTATATAACGTTTGATGGAGCAGGTGGAGGGACGGGGATGAGTCCGGTGCCGATGATGAATGAGATGAGTACGCCCACCGTGTATCTGGAAGCGCAGGTATTGAAGTGTGCGAGGATACTGCAGCGAGCGGGGAAATACGTGCCCGATATAAGCATGGCTGGCGGGTTCGTCAATGAGACACAGATATTCAAGGCGATAGCGCTCAGCAATTTCGACGGGAACAATGGCAGAGGACCGTTCGTGAAATCTATCACAATGGCAAGGTCGCCGCTGACGGCAGCGATGAAGTCGCTCTATTTCACCGAACTCGCAGAAAAGAACAGGTTACCGAGGGATTTCGCGAATAAATATGGCAACAGCCCGGAGAAGTTCTTTATCGCTGCTGATGAGATAAAAGGTGAATATGGCGATAGAGTGGGTAAGGAGATACCGTGGTCTGCGGTTGGTGTTTACACGTATCTCAGCGAGAGGTTGGGACTGGGTTTAAAGCAGTTGCTCGCCGGCACTCGCAAGTTCAAACTGGATTTGATAGACCGTGGCGATATTGCGGCACTTAGCAGGCTTGCTTCTGAGGTCACAGGGATACCAATGATGCATGAAATAGAGGCTGAGCTGTTTGAGGAGATATTAACATCGTGAGAGTGGTTTGGATAATGGGCCCGATGCGATTCGAACGCATGACCTTCGCCTCGTAAAGGCGACGTCATTCCAGCTAGACCACGGGCCCTCCACTCTATTAATTTCAAACCCTCTATATTTAAAAATCTTTGACAAATTCCGCTTCACCTTTCATTTCCTTCGCTTTATTCCATCTATCAATCCATGTGCGTAGTTTATACAGCCAAATGCGGTAAAGTAATCGCCCTTCTCGAGATAATATTTCGTATCCTCGTAATATCGCTTCGCTTGAGCCACCACCACCGCCTCACTGCTCGTGAGCGATAGCGAGTCGAGCTCAACCAGACTCTGCTCAAAAAGTGCGATGTCCTTCTTTATCCTTTCCTCTTCACTCATTTTTGCTACCGCCGTCTGTTTGCAGTGCAGAAGTGAGATAATAGAAAATAGAGCTTATAGAAAATATTATAGTTCCCGTCTATATGAATAGGTAATGGTGAAGGATGTGGAAGAATACATAAGTTATGAGGATTTTCTCGCTCTCTGTGACGAGGATACCTTAGCCGAATGGGTGAATGGTAAGATAGAGCGGTATTCGTCAGCATCGGATGTGCATCAAGATTTGGCTGGCTGGCTTAATTCTGTGCTCCGTATTTATGTAGAGGCGAACAAGTTGGGTATCATACGTTCAGCGCCTTTTCAGATGAAGACCGGACCCGATTTGCCCGGAAGAGAGCCCGATATTATCTTTCTCAGAGATGAAAACCGCGATAAGCTCAAGAAGAGATACTTAGATGGTCCCGCGGACCTCGTCATTGAAATAATATCAGAAGAAAGTCTGTTGAGGGATAGGGGTGAGAAATTTGCGGAATATGAAATCGGCGGCGTGAAAGAATACTGGATACTCGACCCTGAGACGAAGAGAGCCGATTTCTTTATCTTAAAAGAAGGGAGATACGAGAGGCGAGTAGAAGATACGCACGGGATATATCATTCCGAAATTATAGAAGGACTTTGGCTAAAAGTCGCGTGGTTATGGAATTTACCGCCGGTTTTGGATGTGTTGAGGGAGTTAGTATAGATATAAACGGGTAAATCACAAACAATGAGGGAGCATTTCGTATTGAAAGAGACCTCTGCATGGATTACCGCGGACGAGAGGAAATATATAGAGATAGCGAAACAGGAGCTAAAGGAGCACAGGAAGGAGCTTGAGAGGTTCATACGCGGGCACCCCTTCTTCCTCGTCACCCTCGAGCCTTATCACTATTATGTTGAAGAAGCCGGTGAGGGAGAGAAGATACCGGAGGTGGTGCAGCGGATGATAAACGCATCCTCTATGTTTGGTATAGGACCGATGTCCGCAGTTGCAGGAACATTGGCAGAACTGGCAGTTGAAGCTATGCATGATGCCGGCGCCACTCATGCGATAGTGGATAACGGGGGTGATGTCGCATTGATAAATGATAGGGAGGTGCTTGTTGGTATCTATGCGGGCAACAGCCCGTTCTCAAATCGTATCGCACTCAGGATTAAGCCATCATCCTCACTTATCGGTATATGCACCTCATCGGGGACTGTTGGTCATTCTATAAGTTTTGGATACGCTGATGCGGCAACGGTGCTAAGCGACAGTGCGGCACTCTCAGATGCCGCTGCAACTGCACTCAGCAATTCCGTCAAGGATACAGATACACCCCATGCATTGCATGATTGCTTCCGCAGTATCGCTCATGTACCACGCATAAAGGGCGCACTTGTGATATACCGCGATGTGCTTGCGAAATGGGGCGAGATACCACAACTCGTACGAGTATGAATTTCACTGACAATTGAGGAGATGGAGAGGCAGGCGGAAATAAAACGTGAATCTGAAAGGGAAAGAATTGAAGGCTAAAAGGGCTAAAGAGGATGGAAAGTGGAGTGAAGCATCTGGTTGAGTATAACAGTTCTTCAAATTTAAAACCCGCTTTACTCATTAGCCCTCCACTCATCTATCCTCTTCCCATTTCACCGATTTATTTTCAATCACTTTGTATCTTTAAGGCTTCCAAACCTTTATCCCTCCCACCCTCTCAAAGTCTGGGTCGTTTGTTGCGATATTCGTTATTCCATATCTTTTCATCGTTGCAACATGTATAGCATCGTTTGATAACAAGCAATATTCCTTAGAATAGCCTAAAGCAGTGTCAAAGACTTCTCTATCCATTTCAACAATTCTCAAATTCTCTATTCGCTTAATATTCTCCACAGCATTCCAAGCTTTTTTAACCCTTTTATAATGTCCCGATTCCTCTTCAAGTAACTAACAACAGATTTCGGCTCTATTTCATATTTCTCTACGACTTCAGCAATCATTGTTCTATGAAAAACCTCGTTACAGACTAAAACGGAGGTTAAACTACTGTATTTGCCTCTATTTACATCCTCTAAAAAAGTTTTACACACCTCGCCATATCTCCAATGCTCTAAGATATCATAAAGAAAAATATTGGCATCTATGAAGACCTCTGTCCCCGGCTCTATATCGTTTAACATCTAAACGGGCTCCAAATCAGGACTCTCTATTATCTCATCCACCCATTTCTTATTGGAAATCTTTATCATTCCCACTAACATCTCAACTGGGTTCTTTTTCACTTCTATCTCCACTTCCTCTCCTTCCTTCAACCCCAATTCCTCTAAAGGTCTCAATACCTTATCCTCATATCTCGCCTTTACCCTTATTCCCATAATTATCACCACGATTAAGTCTGTTTTTATGCTTTAAAATATTTATTGCTTTGATTGATAGATGTAAACCGCAAGGTCTTAGCCCCTCGCCCTTCGCCCCATCATCCCTCCTTTCTCCATCAGATAATCTCCCAAAGCATCCTCCCAATCTCTCATCCTCAATCCAAGATTGCCAAGTTTTTCGTT
>JAGGRS010000192.1 GCA_021159475.1 Candidatus Methanophagales archaeon | reverse complement strand
GAGTATTCCTTATAGTGGAATATGGATGCCGCGAGTGCAGCGGAAGCGTCGGTATAAGTGAAGACATCCTTTATGTGCGAGGGCGTGCCACACCCTCCAGATGCTATAACCGGTATATTCACACGCGCACAAACTGCCGCAGTCAATTCCAGGTCGAACCCGTCCTTTGTCCCATCGCGGTCCATACTGGTGAGTAGAATCTCACCCGCTCCTCTATCCTCCACTTCCTTCGCCCATTTCAGTGCATCTATACCCGTGAACCTCCTGCCGCCGTAAATTGAGCATTCAAACCAGCATTTACCCTCCCCCGTATCTATTATCTCCCTGCCCGTTGCCCTCTCCAATTCCTCTTCACTCCGCAGATACCGCCTCTTCGCATCTATCGCCACCACACACGCCTGCGAACCGAACCGTTCAGCGAGTTCATCCACCAGTTCAGGGTCTTTTAACGCAGCAGTGTTCACAGAGACCTTATCCGCACCCGCATTGAATACCCGTTTCGCATCCTCTATACTTCGTATACCACCACCGACAGTGAGCGGTATGAAGACCCTGCTCGCAACCTTCTCTATCACTTTCGCCATCGTCTCTCGCCTTTCATGCGATGCCGTTATATCCAGCAATACGAGTTCATCAGCGCCCTGTTCATCGTATTCCGCTGCAAGTTCCCAGGGTATACCCGCATACTTGATACGCTTGAATTCCACTCCCTTTACCACACGTCCACCCGGCACTCCCAGGTCACAGTCCAGACAGGGTATAATCCGCTTTGCCAACATCGGGTCTATCAACCTGCTATCTGAACGATGAAGAGAGCAATGCACCACCGATCGCACCTATATACTGCGGATATTTCGGCACTATCACATCAAATCCGAGCACCTCATTCATCGCCTTTGGCACACCAGCCACGAGAGAAGTCCCACCAACCTCTATCGCGGGCTGTCTCAGGTCTATCTCCTGTAACAACTGCTCCTTCACCTGCTCCACCACCGAATGACACGCAGCAGCCGCCACATCCTCGCGCCTCGCACCCATTGAGAGCGCGGATACAAGGTCCTGAATCCCGAACACGATACAATAGCTGTCTGTCTTCACCTTGTGCGCATCACCTTCCAGTGCCAGCTTACCCATCTCCACCACGTCCACACCCAGCCTTCGCGCCGTCATCTCCAGAAACCTACCTGATGCGCCCGCACATATCCCTCCCATTGTGAAATTATCGGGTATCCCGTCATTCGCGGTTATTATCTTGTTGTCCATACCGCCGATATCAATTATCATCGCCTCTCCCTTCTCTATACCCGCGAGATACATCGCCGCTTTTGAGTTCACCGTCAGTTCCTCCTGCACCAGATCCGCCTTGAAGTGCTCGCCTAACGCGTGCCTACCATACCCGGTCGTTCCAAGCGCTTCTATATCGCTCCTCTTCACTCCCGCGAGCTCGAGCGCCTTATTAAATACCCTCTCCGCCGTGTCTACAACTTCGCGTGTGGGCGACCACGTTGCACCAAGCACCTTGTTATCGAGCATTACCGCCGCTTTCGTGGTTGTAGAGCCCGAATCTATACCCGCAGTGAGCCCCTCCTGCTCCTTTCGCTCCAGTATCCATCGCCTCCTCACTATCGTTACCAGCGCTTCCATCCGCGTCAACAACTCGCCCGCTTTCGTTCGTTCTGTAAAAGGATACATGACCACCGGCAATCGCGTCCTATCCTGAATGATACGCCTTATCTCTGTCCTTATCACCGCCCCTCTTGGACACTTGTGACACCCGGCAACGAACACCGCATCGGCATCACACAAACCCTCCGCCACTGCATACCCCCTCGCCAATGCCACACTCAATCCATAACTGTTCTTCATGTCATAGCCGAACTCTTCTGTCTTCGATGCCACATAGTCCAGGTCAACCTCGGGCACGAATATCTCGGCTCCTACTTCCTTCGCCGCACGCTCTATCTCACGCTGCACGTTACCGTAAATGGTGCCGCAGGAGACCTGCGCTATTCTTATCTTCTCCTCTCCTTCTCCCTCTATCTTGACCATAATACAATACTATACACTATACTGGATTAAACTAAATGTTTATTTATTGTGATAGGTAAATCCGGACTTATCCTTTTATATCCCTATGGTGAGGGCGATCGCTTCTCCACCACGACAAAACTCTTCGTCTTGCTCAGTGGGCGACATTCCATAATCTTCACCACATCGCCCGCCTTCGCAGCTATGCATGGTGGATTATGTGCGTGAATCTTTGACCTCCTCTTCTCATACCGCTCGTATTTCCTTATCTTCTTCATATACACCCGCTGCACCACAACCGTCTTCTCCGCCTTATCACTCACCACCACTCCCTCTATTATCTGACCGCGAACCGGCAACTTACCATGAAAAGGGCAGTTAACATCATCACATTCACGGTCCGGCTCCTTAACATCTATTCCTATATCCCGCTTCATCCTCTCTGCACACCCCGCTTTATCCTGTCCTCAGGTCTCGCTATGAGCCTATCCCCTCTTATCCTCGCTCGCGTGCCATCCTCGAGGACGAATATGAAAGTGTTCCCACTTTTCGGTATCCGCTTCTCCACACCCTGCTCCGTCTCTATCACAAATGTGTTCCTCGTCTCATCCACAACTCTACCCCGTAGCCCTTCCATATCCCTGTTACTGCTCTCCTCTACTTCCATTATCAACCCGATCAATTCCTCCTGAGGCAAATCTTTTACCTTAGGTCTCATCCACTAACCGATAGCCCATCTCACGGAGCACCTTCTTCACCTCCGCTTTATGGTCGCCCTGTAACTCCACACAGCCACCTTTTACCGTGCCACCGCATGCGCATCGTGACTTCAACTCCTTTGATAGCCCCTTCAAGTCCACTGCCTTCTCGTCTATACCCTTTATCACCGTCGTTATCTTCCCGAATCTCCTCTTCACCGTCGTGACCTTGACCACCTGCTGCTCCTTCGCTATCTCCTTGCAGATGCATAAATCCAGTGGTAAACCACATTTATCACAGATCTGTGTGCTCATTTTATCCCCCTTCATCTCTCCTTATACCTATTTATACCCTTCTTTATTTCACTCTCTACCGTTTTCAGCCTCGCTATCGTCCTCCTTATCTCCCTTATCCTGCCTGGATTCTCTGATGAACCTCCAGTGGCTACCATTCCACGCTCACGCAACAAATCCGTGCTCAGACTCTCTAATTCCTCTCTCCTCTCCTTATCACTCATCTTCCTTATATCTTCAATTCTAAATATGCTCATTCCTCCTTATCTCTATCACCCTCCTCTTCTTTTTCTTTATTATTTCCTTTAACTTCTTCAACTTCTCCTTCTTCTTTAACTTCCGGCTCCTGCTCTTCTTTCTTTATTATGCGAAACGCATCCGGTCGCTCAGCATCCGGTCTTACTATCCATACCTGCACACCTATAACGCCCGATTTCACTTTGGCTATTGCATAACCGCGGTCAATCATCTCCTCCGCCGCCTCGCCACAGTGTTTTATATAGCCTTCCACCATCTTCTCCATTCGCCCTCTCGGGCCCTTCAACTTGCCTGACATCACTATCTCACAGCCAGTAGTCCCATTCTCCATTATCCGCTGGAGCAAAGACCTGCCAGCACGTCTGAAATGCCAGCCCCGCTCTATCAATTTCGCCAGCCGGTTCGCCATCAGAGTTGCACACAGCTCGGGCACCTCTATCGGCTGCACATCGAGCTGCGGATTGTCCAATTCATGCCTCATGGCAACCTCTTCTGTCAATTTCTTTATCCTCTTGCCGTCTTTACCTATTATCATACCCGGTTTCTCGGCTTTCACCGTTATCTGCGTGCCCATCGGTGTCCTCTTTATCTCCATTCCTCCATAGCCCGCTCTCTCTAACTCCTTCTCAAAATACTCGTTCAGTCTTACCCTCTTTATCCCTTCCTTCACAAATAGCTTCTCTATCACCTGTCTCAACTCTCCTCCTTCAGTATCACTTCAACCGTAACGGTCTCGGTATTCTTCGGCGTTGCGCGACCAAATGCCCTTGGCATTACTCCCGCTATCACACGCCCTTTCTTCGTCGCTATATGCCATATCCGCATCGTATCGGGGTCGAGCCCTTTGTATTCCGCATTTGCCCTCGCCTCCTTTATCAATCTCAGTATCGCTTCGCTCGCCTTCACCGGATACCTGCCCGCATACCAGCCGTTGAGCCCTCTACGATGTGCCACCTTCTTCTTGTGGCGCCTGAATGGGACTGGCACTCGTCCCTCCAGCACAGCCTCCAGATAACGCTCCGCATCTCCCACCTTCATACCCCTCAACGCCCTGCAAATCTCATAAGCGTGCTTTGGCGAGATATGAAGTTCATAAGCCATTGCCCTCGCCGTTATATCCTCATCCACCGCTTCTGAATCCACACAGTATCTTACTCTCCCCATCTCCTCTACTTCAGTGGCACATACTTTGAAGACCTCGTTGCTCCCACACCCGCAGCTCCGTGCACCACCTTCTTCCGCGTCATTGCGAACTCGCCCAGATAATGCCCTATCATCTCCGGCTTTATCTCCACATAATCGAAGCTCTTACCATTGTGTATCCCTATCTTCTTGCCCACCATGCTCGGCAGCACGATGGCATCCCGCAGGTGCGTTTTAACCTCATCTCGCCGCTCTATCTTCTCCAGCAGCTTCTCCTCTTCCGCTCTCAGCTCCCTCTTCAATTTCCTGCGCTGCCTCGCCGGCAATAACGCCGCTAACTCCTCCAGCTTCATCTTCCTCAGCTTCGCTATCGTATAGCCCCTATATTTGAACTCCTCTTCCTTCCTCTTCAGTGTGCTCTTAGCCTTCTTCTTCGCCATCTCTATCACTCATTTGTTCTTCTTCTATTTATCTCTTTAAGATTCATCTCCTGTGCCCTGTCCTCTTCGCTGCTATATTGCCCACCTTCCTGCCCGGTGGTGCACCCCTGCCCGGCGTCTTTGACTTACCGATATGCTGATGCCCCCCGCCCCCGAAAGGATGGTCAACGGGATTCATTGCCACACCCCTCACCCTCGGGTAGCGTGCGGCACGGGACTTCATCTTATGATACTTCTTACCCGCTTTCACAAATGGCTTCTCCGTTCTACCACCGCCTGCCACTATGCCTATGGTAGCCATGCAATCGCCGGAGAGCCATTTCTTCTTGCCACTCGGCATCACCACGAGAGCCCTGCCCGTATCTACCTCGTGCGTCACCAGTGTTGCGTAATTGCCCGAAGCCCTTGCGAACTTACCGCCATCACCAGGATTATTCTCTATATTACAGATTGCCATGCCTTCGGGGATACAGCGTAATGGCAGCGTATTCCCGACCTTTATCGGTGCTGATTCGCCATAAGCGACCTCTTCGCCTTCTCCTATGCCCTCAGGCACAATCATGAACCGCTCTTCACCGCTACTTGTCCTTAAGCGCGCAATTGGCGCACTCCTCGCGGGGTCATGCAGTATCTGAACGACCCTGCCCGTTACTGGCTCATCACCGTCCACTCGCACATGCTCCAGATTACCCCTGTAACGATGCGATGGCGCTCTGAATACCGGAGACCCTTTCCCTCTGCGTTGTGCTATTATTCTCTTCCCCATTTCTCCTCCATACTATAATATACCGAGCGATGTGCCTATCTCTTTCGCCTTGCCTTCCTCTTCAAATTCTACTATCGCCTTCTTCTCTCCTTTAAATGTTATCATCGTCCTCACATTCTTTACCGGTGTCTCAAATATCCGCTCCACCTCATCCTTTATCGCACGCTTATCCGCTCTTATATCAACGATGAACTGGAGTTTGTTCTCTGACTCGACCATTGACGATGCTTTTTCCGTAGCCACAATATGCTTCAATTTCATCTTATCTCCTTACCAATCACCGAGTTTCATGAATGACGATTCAGTCCATACGGTCAACCTGCCGGGATGCGTCCCCGGAGCGAGCAATTCGGCATTCAATGCACCCACATAGGATACATCCACACCCGGTAAATTCCTCGCACTCGTGGTTATCTTTATGTCATCCGCGTCTTCCACTTCATCGCCAGAAATAACAATTAATGCACTCTTCTTCGTCTTGTATCGCCTGCCACGCATCTTGCCCCTCCCTGCTCTTACCTTACGCTCACGTGCTCGAACCAGGTCAGCCCCTATACCGATGGTCTGGAAGAACTCCTCTACCTCTGCTGTCCTCTCCAGCGTGACGAACGAGTCCTCAACCACTATCGGCAATTCGACGCTTTCATCGAACTTGTGTCCCCTGGTTCGCACGAGTTCGGGGTTTATAGTGGCAGCTATGGCGGACCTTATTGCTTTACGCCTCTCCTTATCGTTTATCTTGCGCTTGAGCACTTTCTCTGTCTTTGGTGGGTGTGCTCGCCTGCCACCAACAGCCTGTGGCACTCTCGCCGCTCTTCGCCCGTTCTTTATACGAGGCACGCGTGAGACGCCCCTGCCAACGCCCCAGCTCTCAGCAGAGGTCTTCCTGCCCGCGAGTGGATTCGTGCCCTTTGGCTGTAAGCGATGTGATTGTATAGCCAGGACGGCTCTCTTTATCAGGTCAGGACGATACTCTTCCCTGAACACCCCCGGCAGGCTGGTCTCCCTGATGAAATTGCCCGACAAATCTAACACCTTTACTCTCTTCTCCGCTTCGCTCATCATACCCTCTTCCACTAATTACCCTGTTGCGACTCCCTGCTTATATATGCAATCTCAGGTGCGGGCAATTTTGGATGCGGACGTATAGCGTGTGAGATTCGTATCAGCCTCTTTTTTGGACCGGGAACACTGCCTTTCACCAGAATATACCCGTTCCGCACCAATCCGTAATGCAGGAAACCACCTTTGGGTGTTATCTCCGCACCATCCGTTCCTATCTTTAATATCCGCTTGTTATACTCCGTGCGCTGTTGATAGCCCGTCTGTCCAAGTTGTGGTATCCTCCATCTCACACGTCGCGGTCGCCATCCACCGATACAGCCCACATGACGCCCTTTACCTGACTTCTTCGCCTTCGCGTTCTGTATAGTTACACCCCACCGCTTTACGGGACCCTGTGTCCCCTTACCCTTCGTCACCGCTGTAACGTCCACGAAATCACCCTCTTTAAATACCTCCTCTACCCTTATCTCCTTACCAAGAACTTTACGCGCATATTCAATGTCCTCGTGCACTACGCCACTCATCTTCAACTCCATCAAATCGCCCCGCTTCTTCGGCACTCCACTCACGAGCTCCGGAATAGTGGCGATTATCAGCCTCACACTCAGGCTCATCCCGTCTGTTTCGTCCGCATTGATAATATCTGTTATCCTGTCCAGGTCGCCACCGTCGCCACCTCCGCTTGCGCCTGCCCATACCTCTGTTAGCGCCTTCAGCCCATATACAGTGTCTTTATAAAGCCGGATACCTTCCACCTTCACCGGTGGCGTCTCTATTACCGTTACGGGAACAAATATCTCCATCCCCTTTGTGAGGCTATGCGAATAATTATCATTCAGAATAAGATGAGTCATACCGGCTTTATAACCCACGAAGCCCTGTAGTTGCCTGCCTGGTGCTACCTCATCCCTCTTTATCCGGCAGGTCTCACTCCTTGCCCTCTTCCGTGGCGAGAAAGCCAATGAACCCCTCCGCGGTCTATGCCTCTTCACCATTTTATCTTAAAAGAATTGATGGGATAGGATTATATAAATGCAAATGCTATCAATCTTCATCTTCAAATTCCACCTCTGCATACTTCCTTATCTCCTCCATCAGTGGATGCCTCGCCCACCTGCGAGCGCAGCGAAGGACAAAGCTCGCTTCACCTTTATGCAGCTTCAATAATCTCAATACGTTCTCCAGCGCTACTTTCTCCGATTCTTCATCCACATCAGCCGGTATCTCCGCCTGACCCACCGGATAACTCTCGCTCAGTTCTATCGGATAGGGACCGAATGGCGGCTTCACCAATAACAGATGGTCAAATCTCGATTCATACTCCGGGCGGAGGTATCTTGAGGCGGTCAGGAGGACAAGGACGTTACCCGATAGCCGGAATCTATCCAGTCTCTTAGAATAGCGCAATACCTCCGGTCGGTGCGCGGAGCATTCGCCGAGGTAAAAGAAAGGGTGCTTAGTTACGGGGTCATATCTCTCAATCAGTGCAGAGTATCTCGTTATGCGCTTCAATGCGGCGAACAAAGCGGGATGCGCTCTGCATCTCCTCTCGCACAGCTCCCACAGGCTACCTTCCACTATACTCTGCTTCACCGTTCGCATCTCTTCAAATGTCACCCAGAGGTTGTGCTCTGCGAGTAAATCCGCGCTACCCTTCACCTCATCCAGCGTATAAGTGGAGCATATCGGGCAGGAGCATGGCAGGAACTGCAAATCCTGCACCTTCTTCGTGCCTTCACACGTTATATACCGCCCCGTCTTCGCATATATCGCATACGCTGCGGAATCGAAGATATCACAGCCGAGGGCAACTGCCAGTGCGAATAGCATGGGATGTCCCGCGCCAAAGAGATGAATCGGTGCATTCAGCGGTAAGTTCCTCTTCACCGCCATGATTATGTCCACAACTCTATCGAACTGGTATGATTCCAGTAGCGGCACCACACCCCCTATCGCATAGATATCAAATCCAATAGCCACAGCCCGTTTTGCACTCGTTTCCCGCAGGTCTAAGTATGTAGAGCCCTGCACAACGCCCGTAAGCATTCTATCATTTATTATTTCTCGCGCTTCCGCGAGTCTCTTATGTGTCTCTTCCAAATCGCACATCGCTCTCTCACGGCTAACATACGGCGGTGTTGGTATATCCAGTGGCACACAGATGTCAGAGCCTATATACCGCTGGAATCTCAGTATCTCACTGTTGCTCACTTCCACATCGCTATACTGAGAGAGTTGATAAGCCCCTGAATCGGTCATTACTGGCAGTTCCGTGCCTAAGAGCGAGTGAATGCCGTGTTTAAGTGCTTCTTCTCTCAGTTCCGCCTTCTTGTAAATTATATACGCATTCGTGATCAGCATCTCCGCACCATACTCGTGCATCTCCGCCGCCTCGATGGTTTTTAGATTCGGGTTTATCACGGGCATGATCAGCGGCGTCTCCACGTATCCATGCTCTGTTCGGAGCTTGCCTATTCGCCCCAGCAGGTCCTTATGCAGTATCTCAAATTCCGCACCCTTAGCATTCTTATTCATGGGAACGTGAGCGCATCTGAGCTCGTGACAATCCCTTTCAATACATTCTTTATGTGATACAGGCTGTATTCCTGCCCGTAATCGCTCAACGCTGCAACACAGTCCTCAGGTATTATTATCTCAAAGCCACGCAGTGATGCGTCTATCGCGGTATGGAGCACGCATATATTCGTGGCTACACCGACGATTATCAGTTTTTTTATCCCTTTTTTCCTCAGATGCGCCTCCAGTTCAGTCTCAAAGAATGCGGTATATCTCGTTTTTCGCACCACAAAAGCCCTTTCCCCCACCTCTGCTAACTCATCTATCAGCTCCGCACCCCTCGTATATTCAACACAATGCCTGCCCCATACCGCGAACTCATCATCCTCAGGCGAATGCCAGTCCTGGGTGAATATGAGCGGTAGCCCTTTTATTCGCGCATCTTCCAGAAGAGCCTTTATATTCGGGATTATTCTTCTTACCGCATCACCAACGAATAAAGCCCCATCCTCATAGCAGAAATCCTTCTGCATATCCACTACCAGCACCGCAGTCTCAACAGGATTCACTACCACTCTCTCATTCTCGTTGCTCGCTTTCTCGTTCATGCCTTACCGATATTTATTAGCGCGTATGCAAAGATTAAGATATTCGTGAGAGAGATGAGAATGCCGGAGAACATAAGCACGAGCGAGCTGTATACGGTGCAGGAGGAGATAGCATCAAAGGCGATAGTAGAGGACCGGCTGGGAGTTTTGAGCCTCGTGGCTGGTGCAGACCAGGCTTTCTTACGTGAAACTATGGGAGAGCGAGAGATGATAATATCGGCAGTTGTAGTGCTTGAATATCCTTCAATGAGGTTCCTCTACCATTCAAGTGCAATACTGCCGGTTGAGTTCCCTTATATACCTGGACTGCTCTCTTTCCGCGAAGCGCCGGCGATAATAGAGGCGTTCCACAGACTGGATAAGAAGCCCGACCTGCTATTGATAGATGGATGCGGGATAAACCATCCCAGATTCGCGGGTTTAGCCACCCATGTAGGCGTTTTACTGGATATACCCACCATAGGTGTGGCGAAGAACATACTGTGTGGCTCAGGAGCTATTCCCGGCAAGCCAGGCGAAGCCAATTTAATAAGATATCATGGTAGGGAGGTTGGATATTACTTCAAGAGCAAGAAAGGCTGCAGACCGCTTATCGTCGCACCCGGACATAAAGTATCGCTTGATACCGCGCTCAACATCGTGAAGAACTGCATTCGTAAGCACAAACTGCCGGAACCCACAAGGCTCGCACATCTATGTGCGAATAAACTGAAGAAGGATAAGGATGAAGTTCGCAGGCTCACTGCCACCAAGGGATAGTGAAAAGGCGATATACGAGATAATAGGTGTCCCTTTTGACGATAATGCCACCATTAGAGGAGCGAGCAAAGCTCCTGAGATGATAAGAAGGGCGTCACAACGGCTTGAGACTTTCTTATGGCACAGTAAGCTCGAACTCTCTGATTTGATGTATTATGACCGTGGGGATTTGCATGATATTGCGGACCCGGACTTCGACTCCAGCTTCGATACAGGCACAGGAAAGAGGAAGATATTCATAGGCGGTGACCATTCTATCACATATCCGCTCTTCAAGTATTATTTCGAGCGGCTGGGGCTCACAAAGATTGTGGTTATAGATGCTCACGCCGATTTCAGGGATGTTTATATGGGTAATAGATTCTCCAATGCCTGTGTGATGCGCCGTATAGCGGAGTTGGCAGGGTTTGAGAACGTGATAGAGATTGGTGTTCGTTCAGCCTCGTGGGAGGAGTATGAATTAATGAGAGACCGTGTAAGAATTCTCGGTATTGATGATATGCCAGAGGAGCAGGAACTGGAGGGAAGATTATACCTCTCTATTGATATTGATGTGCTCGATCCGGGTATAGCACCGGGGGTAGAGTATCCAGAGCCGTGTGGGATCTCACTGGAAGTCCTGATTAGACTGGTGCGTGCGATAATAAAGAGAGGGGATGTGGTTGCATGCGATATAGTGGAGGTGAACCCGGAACTGGACATCAAGAACGGTATTACATGCCTGAATGCCGCAAGACTCGTATTTGAGGTGCTCGCTTCCTACTGGCTGAAGGACCATGAATCATAATCATATCACATCCAGAGAGAATCCAAGCCACTTAGCACCATAGGTGAGCATACCGGAGGAGAGGACATCAACACCCGTAGCTGCAAATTCGCTCACATTGCTCAAGGTTATCTCACCGGAAGCTTCAAGGATCAAGCCAGTGCGGAACCCGCGCTCCTCGAGCAGTTGCACACCCGCCTTCACATCTTTCGCGGACATGTTGTCGAACATGATGATGTCAACACCCAGTTCGGCTGCTTTCAGGGCATCCTCTATGCTCTCAACCTCAACTTCTATCTTACGTGTGAAGCTGACCTTCTCCTTCGCACTCTTTATTGCATTCTCCAGCCCCATGAGCTTTATGTAATTGTCCTTTATTATCACCGCTTCGTATAGCCCGAACCTGTGGGGGTCACCACCGCCGATGGCTATCGCCTTCTTCTCATATTTCCTGAAGCCGGGCGTTGTCTTTCGCGTGCCTGCCACTCTTATCCGCGCATTCGCTCGCCTCGCCTCCTCCACAAATCTGGCGGTTAGCGTGGCAACACCGCTCATCCTGCCCAGGAAATTGAGCACAAGTCGCTCCGCCTTCAGTATCTTCATGCCCGCACCGCGCACTCTCAGGACTACGTCTCCTTCTTTTATTCGCGCTCCATCCTCAAAATCGGTGGCATAGAGGATACCAAGATAATCAAATATCTGCTTCACCTCATCCAGACCCGCAAGCACACCATTCTCCTTCACTCTTATCTCCGCTTCACATTCCACGTCCGGCACTATCTCCTCATAATCCTCATGCCCCACATCCTCTTCCAGGAACGCTTCTATCTCCTTCAGCAGCATCTTCGCAAGCACAAAATAAAACTTTTACCTATAAAATAAAGAAAGTTAATGAGATAGCAGAAGCAGATAAGCATGGTCATGAGAGTGGGTGTAGTTGGTTGTGGTGCGATAGGAACAGAGATATGCACTGCGATAGACCACGGTGAGCTGGGGATGGAGCTGAAATTCCTGATTGACAAGCATCCCGAGCGGATAGAGGAACTGGTTAAGCGCTTGAATAGGAGACCGGAGATAACACTGACGGGAAGCGAAGGGCTAACAGAGATTCTGGACGAGGTGGACCTGGTGATAGAATGTGCTTCGCAGGGTGCGGTACGCGAGTTTGTGATTCCGGCGCTGCATGCGGGCAAGGAAGTGATGATAATGAGTGTAGGGGCGTTGATATGCGATGAGGGGCTATTCGAAGAGATTGAGGGTATCGCGAAAGAGAAGGGTTGCAGGGTTTACATCCCGTCAGGAGCGATTGCGGGTATAGATGGGCTGAAATCGGGTGCTATTGGTGGTATCCAGAGTGTGGAATTAACAACGAGGAAGCCGCCACGGGGATTTGAGGGCAATGCCTATCTCAAGGAGCGGGGGATAGACCTGAGCGAGATAGAGAGCGAGAAGACGCTTTTTGTGGGACCGGCGAAGGAAGCGGTGCGGTATTTCCCGGAGAACGTGAATGTAGCGGCTTCTTTAAGCATCGCTGGTATAGGAGCTGGTGCAACAATGGTGAAGGTCGTTGCAGACCCATCTGCTACGGAGAACATACATGAGATACATGCGATAGGGGAATTCGGTAAACTGACGGTGCGTGTGGAGAACGTGCCGTCACGAGCGAATCCAAAGACGAGCCACCTGGCTGCTCTCTCCGCTATCGCCACTCTCAAGGGTATAGTATATCCCGTAAGGGTTGGTACTTAGACC
>JAGGRS010000029.1 GCA_021159475.1 Candidatus Methanophagales archaeon | reverse complement strand
GGGAGTTCTTGATATACACGGCAGATTCTGGTGCGATATTGATACACCTGCGAGTCTGAGATATGCGAAGAAGCGGATGCTGAGCTCGCTCGGTAAGCCGGCAGATGGCGTCATATCGAGGCATATAAACCGAAAAGTCTCGACGAGGATATTCACACCGCTTATTCTGAGGTTGCACCAGAATGCCACGCCGAATCAGGTATCAATACTGAGCTTCGCTGTAGCTATTCTGGGTGCATTACTCTTCTTTCTGTCTCATCCCCTGGTTGGTGCTATTTTTGTCCAGTTAGCGAGTATACTGGATGGATGTGACGGCGAGATAGCGAGACTGAAGATTATGGGCACCAGAATAGGAGGTTTTGCCGACACGATGTTAGACAGATATGCAGATGTTTTCACACTTATTGGAGTATATTATTACTCATCAACATTGTCATTATCATTATCAGATAAAGAACTGTTTGGGGTTTACTGTAATCCCCCAGCTCTTGTATTCATCGCTATGGCAGCCATTATAGGGAGCTTGATGGTCAGTTATACCTCAGCGAGAGCGAAACTCGATTTGAATCGCGAGCTTAAAGGGAATAGAGACTTAAGATTGTTCCTGATTTTTTGCGGTGGGCTCCTCTCCTGTATACACCCGCTCTCTTTATCTTTTACTCTGCTCATTCTGGCTTTAATGACGAATTCGATTGTGGTCTATCGGTCTATACGATTGTGGCAGGTATTTCATAATGCTCATCCCCCTAAACTATCGGGAACATGATACGAGATTGGAAGGTTTAAAGATTCTGAAACAATTTTATACCTATGTTTTTGTCTTCCATACTTAACCGACTTAGAGGAGATTTTTAGAGAAGTTTCACCTTTCATTTAATATTTAATATATATAATATCAAGGGTAAATGGTAGTGGAGACGAAGGAGCTGCGGTTTGATACGCGGGGCGAGGTGGATATAATAGACATAACAGGCGAAGTAAATAGCAAGTTGAGGGAATCGGAGATAGAGAACGGCATTGTCACCATCTTTGTGCCCGGTTCTACCGGTGCAGTAACGACCATCGAATACGAACCTGGATTGCTGCACGACCTGCCAAACGCACTGGAGCGACTATTCCCGCGTGATATAAATTACGAGCATGAGTATAGATGGCATGATGGCAATGGACATTCACATGTCCGAGCCTCTTTTATCGGTCCATCCCTTACTGTCCCTTTCAGGAATAAAAAGCTGATGCTGGGGACGTGGCAGCAGGTGGTATTCATCGAACTGGACAATAAACGACGGTCAAGACGGCTTATACTGCAGATAATAGGATAAATACTATGCCGACTTCGCCTTAATCCTCGACTTACCCGGCGGTAAGAGACTCAATACCTCATCATGGGTTACCGCTTTACCCTCACCTTGCGCATTAAAGAACTCCACAATCTTATTTGCGAGCGAATTCTTATCCAGCTCATTATCGGGCGTCAGCTCCACGAATAATTCCAGCCTGTCCTTCTCCAATTCCGGAACCGCAACCAGCCTGCCATTCTCAATACCTATACATAGCCCTAAAGGTGCCTTGAGATACCGCCTCTTGCCCCGCACTATAAAGCTACCTTTGGCTATATACTCGCCCGACGGCGGTCTCTTGCTCACCTGCTCACCTCTAACAAAATAACACTCACCCTCGTAGAACCCATATTTCCACAAGCTGGAATACGAAACTGCGAATTGCGCTATCGCCTTCAAACCCCTATCTGAGAGTTCACCGTTGCATTTTGCTATCACAACCGGTGCACCACTTGCCTGTGTATGACAGAAGAGGTCTTTCCTGTCCATATACTTCTTCACCAGCATCTCATTCGTGGTTGCATCCTTGCCCGCAATCACAAGAACACCTTCTGAGGTCACAAACCACCTGAACCGCTCGTACCACTCCTTCTTATTGGTTCGCACAGCACGCTTCTCCGGTATCGCGCCTTTCGCAACTGCCACTTCTCGTGCCCTTGCCTGCTCTTGCTTCAGCTTCGCCATCGTCTCTTCTATTGCCCGCTCCACGCCCTCTCGCTTCCTCTTGAATGCCTTCGCACGCTCATACCAGATGCTTGCGTTCTTGAATAAGGATATAGAAGTATCAATCTCCAGTGTAAATCCGGGCAGAGACACCTCCACTATCCTCTTTTTTATGTCCATCTTACGCAGGATTTCCTCTATCTCGCTGTATCTCGCATAGATAAGCTCGCCTATTCTCCTGCATTCCGCCTCCTTCGCCTGGAAATCACGCAGTGCCTCCTTCTGTTCCTTTAATATGCGTTCGTATTGCGCGATACGGCTCTCACGCTCGTTCTGTGCTGCCGCTTCTACGCGCTCCACTATCCTCTCGGTGAAGAACTCATCCACGGCGTCATTAAATGATGGAAAGAATATCTTCTCCGCATCGCTATCGCGATACCTGCACAACTCAAAGGGCAGGACATCCACCCTCTCACCGTTCTCTATCACGATATGCGGTCTCAACCCTTCTCCTGTCACCACCGGCTTCAATACTTCCTGTATCGTATCCCATACGGTCTGCACCTCCGCATCCTCAAGCTCACTGGCTCGCCTGTGCCTATCAATGCATGCCCGCTCACAGACTTCTTCCGCATACACTCCACCCAGACCCAGATCCAGTGCAAGCGTTCGAACCACATCTCTATCTGAGGTGCTGCATATAAGCTTCAATTCTTCCGCGGTCATTCGCACCGGGTTTACTCTTGAAGGCGGTCTCTCGTAGCGCGCATGGGGTTTTATCTCACGCGCTGAGAAGCTCATCCGTCTAAAAGGATGCAATATCTCACCCCGAGCATCTACCAGGAGGATATTACCCCTCGGCAGTAACTCCGCTATCAGACCGAGCTCGCCCTCTCTGCTCTTCACTCTCAACTCCACTATCCGATCGAACTCGAACTGTTGAATTCCAACAATCCAGCCGCCACCGAGGTGCTTCCTGAGTAGCATTGCGAAGTTAGAAGGCACTCGCGGCGCCTCTCGCCTGTATCTCGTTATGTGTATTCGTTTACCCGCCTCTATTACTAAATCAATGGAACCCCTGTTCTTCTGATGGAGTTTTAATCTTATCTCTTCGCGCCCTATCTGGTAGACCTTCTCCACTCTGGCTCCTATCAGCTCCTCCTGTAACTCCCTGACAATTACTGCTATATCCACACTGCTCAGCGATTCCTTCATTCAGCCATACATGTATTGAGAGGTATCGGCACCCACACCATCGCCACGATAAGTAGAGGTAGACTTCGCTATCTGCTGCTTTATACGCTCCTCAACGGCTTCTGCACTCTCATGTAGCATCTTCTCTATCGCTCCGGTCTCCAGTTCCAGCCCTGACATGCGCTTGAACGCCCTTAAAGCCCCTGCACAGGCTCGCAGGTCTTCGGGATATTTACCAACCCCGAGTATGGAATAGCTCTCAATGCCCAATTTCGATGCGAACCCGGGAACCAGTCCCGTCTTACGAATGATTGTGTATCTGCCAATGTTCTTCCTCGTCATCTTCACGGAAGCACGGGGCAGTTCCTTATGCGAGCCCTCAAAGTAGCCTATATACGCCTCTATACCCGGCTTGGTATTCCTGAAAGGCTGCTGAAAGGGCATCACCACACCCACCGTGTATAATTCGCGGACATGTAGCTCTTTTGCCACACGTGCCAGCCCCTCTGACTGTTTATATGCCGACTTTGGCAGATATTCCGTCTCCGGATATTTACCAATATAACAGAACAATCGCTTCTCTTCACTGTACCAGAGCTCGTCGTGCGGTATCACAAACTCCTCATCATGCGCCTCCACCATCGGCGGGAAGTTATAGGAATAGAAGCTCATTATCTTCTCTGAATCGCTTAAAAGCTCCTTCAGGTGGTATGGTATGATATTACCGAGCGGTGGGAAGCCAGCTACCATGATATTGTAGTGCTTACTTATCTTATCCTTGAACTTCTCCTCATCCACGTTCCAGTAGATTGAGAATTCTTCTATCTCGAACTCTTCCATCGCCCCGCTCGCTATTCTCTCTTCCTATACTAACCCACTATTTACTATATTTTACTATATATTAGACCATTGAAGGGATTATAGTTTCGGCTTTTTATATTTATATATCTTCAATGAGAGGATAGATTAGATATAAGGAGTAAGGAGGTAAGGGAGCGATGAAGAGTAAGGCGAAGGAATGGTACGGGAAGGATATGGGATTGGCAGTGCGGATGGTGCTGACCACGGGCTTATTGATACTCGTCTATCTCGCGTTCCTTACAATTTTAGCGCAGTTTGTGGAGTTCTTTCCATTGCTGGTAATCGCTGCGATATTCCTCTTCGCTCAGTATTACTTCGCTGATAAGCTCGTTCTCTGGAGCACAGGTGCGAAGATAGTATCAAGGGAGGAGAGACCGGAATTACATACGATAATAGAGCGGTTATGTAACTTAGCAAATTTACCGAAGCCCCGTGTCGCGGTCATAGATACGCCTATACCGAACGCCTTTGCTACCGGCAGGAGTCAGAAGAAGGCGGTTGTCGCAGTCACAACAGGGCTGTTGAGTAGATTGAACAATGAGGAGCTGGAGGGCGTGCTGGGGCACGAACTCACCCATGTTAAGAACCGTGATGTGCTCGTGATAACAGTTGCAAGCTTCTTATCTACCGTGGCATGGTTTGTAATGCGATTCTCCTTTTACTCCTCTCTCTTCCGCGCGGGTAGCAGGGACAGGAGCGCTGGTGCTGCCATTCTCATATTCATCGTCTCTCTACTCGTATGGCTCGTCAGTTTCCTCTTGATCAGAGCGCTCTCGCGCTATCGCGAGTTCGCAGCGGACAGAGGCTCGGCAATCATCACGGGTAACCCCTCTGCTCTTATTTCCGCATTATTAAAGATAAGCGGGCAGATGAAGCGCATTCCATCAGAAGACCTGCGCGAGGTGGAGGGCATGAACGCATTCTTCATCATACCAGCTATATCAGGTGATACACTCATGAGCCTGTTCTCAACGCATCCGCCACTTGAGAAGAGGATTGAGCGATTGAGCGCGCTGGAGCGTGCGATGGAAGGCTTCCATGCGATTTATTGATGCCTTACTGGGGCGAGTAAGACCAGCGGCGTCGAAGACCGAAGCACTGTTCAGTATCACTACCGCATACACCACGCTGGAGACGAAGCTGGATATCTTTCATGCCGATGTAGCAGGTATATGCTTCAAGATAATACCATCCACAACTTTTGAACGGTTGAGAGCGGACCTGGGCGAGCTATTGACACTAACGAAGCGTGAAACGGCGACGGAATATAAGATGGTGAAGGATTCTTTTGGCTATCTATGGATAGTGCTCAGGGACAAGGATTTTGAGGACATAGTCACCACCATGCATCTAATCTCCAATACACTGATTGAGAATGGATTTGGAGAATCGCTATTGAGCTCGGTATTCAAATTTAAGAAACGGGATAGAGTCATATACATGATATACAATTATAAGAGTGGCAATTTTTATCCCTTTATACCTATGGGGGATGGCAGGCAGAGGGACGAGCAGTATGAGTTAAAGCTGGGCACATTGCTGCGTAACGAGCTGCCTGTGGAGCGCGATATAGAGAAGTGGTATCCGATGTGGGATATTCCGTTGTAGCGCAGCATAGATATGAGGGTGATACTGCATGTGGATATGGACAGTTTCTTCTCTGCCATTGAAGTGAGAGAACACCCGGAGTTGAAAGGGCTGCCGGTGGTTGTTGGTGGTAATGTGGGTGATGCGGGCATCGAGAGTGGCAAGATAAGGGGCGTTGTGAGCACATGCTCGTATGAAGCCCGTAAATATGGTATCCATTCTGCAATGGCGTTATCAAGAGCATATAAACTCTGCCCTGATGCGAAGTTCCTGCCCGTGAACATGCAATTATACAGGCGTGTCTCCGCAGCGATAATGGCTATCCTCCGTGCCAAAGCCGATAAGATGGAGCAGGTGAGTATAGATGAGGCGTTCCTTGATATCAGTTCAAGGGTGCGAGACTGGGCAGAGGCTCGAGCTTATGCGGAGCGAATAAAGGCTGAGATATGGGCTAAAGAGAGATTGACATGCTCAATCGGTGTGGCACCGAACAAGACGATAGCCAAAATAGCCTCGGATTTCGAGAAGCCAGATGGTCTGACGGTGGTAGAAGATTATAATGCGAAAGAGTTCTTAGCTCCTTTACCCGTGAAGTGCATCCCGGGCGTGGGACCGAAGACGGAGACTATACTCAAGCAAATGGGCATCCTCAAGATAGGGCAACTCGCCAGTGCCGATGTCCAGTCACTCGTAGCCCGGCTGGGTAAATATGGCGAACGACTCCATCTAATTGCAAATGGGATAGACGATAGCGATGTGGAGCCCGCGTATGAGCGTAAATCGCTGAGCAGGGAGAGGACATTCACAGAGGACACAGATGATATGGCGATGTTGGAGGAGCGTGTGGAGGAATTGGCGTATGAACTTCATAAGGCGCTGAAAACAGAAGGTCTTGTATTCAGGACGGTTGGTATAAAGGTGAAATACGAGGATTTCACAGTGATAACGAGAGCGAAGACGTTGGGTGCATTTCATTCCGACCTGGAGACACTCAAGCGGATAACAAAAGAACTGATGATGGGTGTGAATGCGAAAAGAGAGGGAAAGGAGAAGAGAAAGAAAATAAGATTGGTTGGTGTTCGTGTCTCGAACTTGTCGTTGCTGGACTATCGGCAGCGGCGATTGGTCGGGCTCACTCCACCTTCGGCGTATTAGCCAGTGCCTGTTTCACCAGTTCCGCGGGATATTCGTAATCCACAAGCTTGCCATTCAGGTAGGCATCGTATGCACCCAGGTCGAAATGACCATGACCACTGTTATTGAAGTATATCACCTCTTCTTTTCCTTCTTCCTTGCATCTCAGCGCTTCATCTATAACCGCCTTCACCTCATGTGCGGTCTCTGGCGCTATGATAAAGCCCTCAGCTTCCGCGAATATCTTAGCCGCCTTGAATACCTCTGTCTGATGGTATGCCACCGCATCTATCCAGCCCTCGTTCACCAGTTTGCAGAGCAGAGGCGCATCGCCGTGATATCTCAACCCACCTGCATGAATCGGCGGTGGTACGAATGTGTGACCAAGGGTGAACATCTTAAGTAAAGGAGTCATCCCTGCGCAATCGCCGAAATCGTATAGATACAGCCCTTTTGTCAGTGTCGGGCATGCCATTGGCTCACATGCTACTATCCGCAGGTCGGGTTTGTCGCCCCTCAGCTTATCAGCAACGAACGGGAAGCAGGAGCCACAGAAGTTGCTGCCGCCGCCTACGCACCCGAATATGACATCAGGGTATTCATCTATCTGCTCAAATGCGCTTTTCGCCTCCAATCCTATCACCGTCTGGTGCAGCAGGACGTGATTGAGCACAGAGCCGAGCGCATAATGCGCATTATCATGCCCGGCAGCATCTTCCACCGCTTCTGAGATTGCAATCCCCAGGCTGCCGGAGGTATCGGGGTCATTCTGGAGATACTGCTGCCCAAATTTGGTATTCTTGCTTGGGCTTCGATACACCTCGGCATTCCAGGTCTCCATCATTACGCGCCTGTATGGCTTCTGGTCATAACTCGCGGCAACCATATAGACTGTGCAGCGCAGTCCGAAGAGCATACAGCCAAATGCAAGAGCAGAGCCCCACTGTCCCGCTCCTGTCTCTGTTGTTATGCGTTCCGTTCCCTCCTTCATATTGTAGTATGCCTGTGCGACCGCGGTATTGGGCTTGTGACTCCCGGGTGGACTAACGCCCTCCCACTTGTAATAGATACGAGCAGGTGTCTTCAACTTCTTTTCTAACCGGATAGCCCTGTAAAGCGGTGTGGGTCGCCATAGCCGATAAACCTCCCTCACTTCCTCCGGTATTGGAATCCACCGCTCTGTACTCGCCTCCTGCCTTATCAATTCCATAGGGAATATCGGTGCTAACTCCTCGGGCTTTACTGGCTCCTTCGTCACCGGATTTATCGGTGGGTCCAGCGGTGAAGGCAGGTCCGCCTGTATATTATACCACGCTCGCGGTATATCCTCCTCACTCAGTAATATCTTCTCGTTCATTTCTCACTTACCTCGTTCCTCACATTTTTAAAAGTATTTTATTTATGTATCTTATTTATTAGAATGAGAGGGCTCGTAGCTCAGTGGAAGAGTGCCTCCTTCGCGAGGAGGAAGCCACGGGTTCGAATCCCGTCGAGTCCATAGCATAGGAAGGTGATATGAGATGCAGATGATGCCACAGATGGGCTATGACAGGGCGATAACAGTGTTCAGCCCTGATGGAAGGTTGTTTCAGGTGGAATACGCGCGAGAAGCAGTGAAGAGGGGCACCACCGCAGTGGGATTGAAGGCGAAGGACGGTGTTGTTCTGCTGGTTGACAAGCGATTGACTTCGCGACTGCTGGAGGGCGGCTCCGTGGAGAAGATATTTCAGATAGACGAGCATATAGGTGCAGCTACTTCGGGACTGGTCGCAGATGCGCGGATATTGATAGATAGAGGTAGAGTAGAGGCGCAGATAAACAGAATTGTCTATGATGAGCCGATAGATGTGCAAACGCTTGCGAAGAGAATATGCGATTTCAAACAGGCATATACACAGATCGGTGGACTCAGACCTTTTGGCACCGCTTTATTGATCGGAGGCGTATATAACGGTGGTAACTATCTCGTCGAGACCGACCCGAGCGGGGC
Organism: Candidatus Methanophagales archaeon; assembly: GCA_021159475.1. Taxonomy (GTDB): domain Archaea; phylum Halobacteriota; class Syntropharchaeia; order Alkanophagales; family Methanospirareceae; genus G60ANME1. Next base: position 4,975 of record JAGGRS010000029.1, on the reverse strand, counting down.
ATTGCTGGAGTATAAAGCCACTGCGATAGGTTCTGGTAGGACTATCGTGACGGAGATGCTGGAGGAGACGTATGATGAGAACATCACGCTTGAGGATGCCATTATACTCGGTCTGGAGGCTTTATACAAGGTGACGGAAGGTAAGATAGACAGGACAACAGTGGATGTGGGTCTCGCGGAATTGGAGAAGAAGAAGTTCAGGATTATGAGTTCCGATGAATTAGAGCCGTACATAGAGAGGGTGAAGAAGAAGAACGAGAAGAAATAGAGAAGAAAGATGGTGAGTCTGGACAAGGCGGTGATAGCGAGGTATAAGCATGGCAAGAAGCTCTTTGAGGTGCTCGTTGACCCCGAGAAGGTAGATTCCGTCAGGAGCGGGTCAGAAGTGGATATGAGCAGCGTATTAGCGGTGGAGGCGGTATTTGAAGATGCCTCAAAAGGCGAGAAAGCCACAGAGCGCGACCTGAGGAGTGTATTCTCCACGACCGATGTGAGCGAGATAGCGAAGAGGATAATAAAAGAGGGGGAAGTGCAGCTAACGACGGAACAGAGACGGAGGAAGGTGGAGGAGAAGAGGAGGCTGGTGATAGACCGAATCGCACGCATATCCATAAATCCGCAGACCAATACCCCCCACCCGCCTTCCAGGATAGAGATAGCGATGAAGGAGGCAAAGGTGCACATTGACCCGTTCAAGAGTGTAGACGAACTGGTAAATGAAACGCTGAAGCAGATAAGGGCGATAATACCGATAAAGGTGGAGGAGAAAGAGATAGCAGTGAAGATACCTCCCGCATATACGGGCAGAGTCTACGAGTTAAAGAAGAAATATCACGTGGTAAAGGAGGACTGGCAGGCTGATGGCTCATTCATAGCACTACTGCGAGTCCCCGCGGGTATGAAGGATGAAGCACTCTCGTTCCTGAGCGCAATAACGAGAGGAGAAGTTGAGACGCGGATTGTGAAGTGAAGAAAGGATGTATAAGGTGGTAATTCCGGGCGATTTCATCTCAGAGGACGTGAACCGCGCGGGTGAAGGGACGTATATCGAGGGCGGTAAAGTCTATGCAATGAGATACGGCGTGGTGGACGATAAGGAAGAGATAAAAGTGGTGCCCTTTGTTGGTAAATATCAACCCGCGAGAGGCGATGTGGTAATCGGCAGGATAACGGAGATCTCGTTCCCTTACTGGATTGTTGATATCGCATCGCCCTACGAGGCTCGACTGCACATGTCCGAAGCTACGCCCGATGGTGAGAAGAGGATTGAATTCGGCTCCATGCATACGTATCTCGATATTGACGACTTGATCGTTGCGAAAGTAACGAACGTGGATCCACTGATGAGGATAGACCTGGGATTGATGGAAGAATTCCAGTTGCGCGGTAGCGGGCGGTTGATAACGATACCATACACCAAGGTGCCACGGATTATAGGCAGGCGAGGCTCGATGATAAAGATGCTGAAAGAGAAGTGTAATTGCTTCATATTTGTTGCTAAGAATGGTCGCATCTGGATAAGTGGTAAGGAGGATGATATGGAGCTTGCTTCTGATGTGATATTGATGATTGCAAATGAAGCCCATACATCCGGTTTAACGGATAGGGTGGCAAGTTTCCTGGATTCGCATCGTAGAATTAGAATGTATAATAGAAAGAATAAAGGGCTGAAGAGATGAAGAAAGAAGGTATAGAACTTATAAAGGATGGTAAGAGGCTGGATGGCAGGGATTTTGATGAACTCAGACCGATAAAGATAGAGGTGGGAGTCCTGAAGAGAGCGGATGGGTCATGTTATTTTGAATTGGGCGATAACAAGGTGATTGCTGCGGTATATGGACCGAGGGAGATGCATCCGCGACATGCACAGGATGCGAAGATGGCTGTGCTCAAATACAGATACAACATGGCGCCATTCTCTGTTGACGAGCGTAAGAGACCGGGTCCCGATAGGAGGAGCGTGGAGATATCCAAGGTGAGTAGAGAGGCGCTGGAACCGGTGATTATAAAGGAGTTTTACCCGAAGACCGAGATAGACGTGTATGTGGAGATACTGCAATCGGATGCGGGCACGAGAACCGCGGGTATAAATGCCGCCTCTGTCGCACTCGCAGATGCGGGGATACCAATGAAAGACCTTGTGTCCTCGGTCGCCGTGGGTAAGATAGACGGGGAGGTCGTGCTCGATTTGAATGCGGTGGAGGACAATTACGGTGAAGCTGACATGCCAATAGCAATGGTTGCCAGGCGAAATACGATTACCGCACTTCAGATGGACGGTCGTATGACGAAGGAAGAATTTGATAAGGGCTTGAAACTCGCAATGAACGCCTGCCGGCAGATATACGAATTACAACGGACGGCGTTGATAGAGCGATACAGCGAGATGTGAAAGTATGGGGGGAATAAAAGATGGGACTTGAGATTATGGATGATGTAAGGAGAGATTACATATACAATCTCGTGAAGCGAGGTAAGCGAGAAGATGGCAGGGATTTCCGCGATTACAGGGAGATAAAGGTGGAGAAGGACATAATAAAGCGGGCGGAAGGTTCTGCACGTGTGAAGATTGGGAATACCGAGGTTCTGGTTGGTGTAAAGCTTGAGCCAGGGGAGCCTTTTCCCGATTCACCCGATGAAGGCGTGATAATAACAAATGCGGAGCTGGTTCCATTAGCATCGCCCGAATTCGAACCAGGACCACCAAATGAGGACAGCGTGCAGCTTGCAAGGGTGGTGGACCGAGGGATTCGTGGCTCTGAGGCAATTGACCTCAGCAAGCTGTGTATAGAGGAAGGAGAGAAGGTCTGGATTGTCTTCATTGATATACATGTGCTGGACAATGATGGTAATCTGGTTGATGCCGCGGCGCTCGGCGCCATCGCCGCTCTCCTGAATATACATATACCTGCGGAGCGATATGGGTTGAGTAGCAGTGAGGGCGAAGACACGAACACACTGCCGATACGGGACAAACCGGTGGCTGTGACGATGGTTGATGTTGGTGGTGAAATTCTGGTAGACCCGAATTATAATGAGGAGAAGGCGGCTGTAAGCGGGCTGACAGTGATTACCAATACGGATGGCACCATATCGGGGATGCAGAAGTATGGGCGAGAGGGTCTGGCGGAGGATAAGATATCGGAGATGGTGGAGATAGGGATAGAGAAGGCGGATGAGCTGAGACGGAGATTCCTTTGAGCTGAATCATACTCTCTTCGGAAAAAGTTTAATTTATCGCAACTCCTCTTTATTATTGATGAGGATGTCAGCGCCCGACGATTACGTGGTGAGGGAGTATTTCAGGAAGATGATAGGGGAAGAGGGTCTGAAGATAATAACGAGCGTTCCGGAGGGCGAGATAACGGACGAGGAGATTGCGAGGCTGAGTGACATAAAGCTCACTCAGGTCAGGAAGATTTTATATACCCTGTATGAGAACAGGATAGCGGAATACAGGACTGAACGGGACGATAACAGTGGCTGGGTGACCTATCTGTGGCGTTTTAATTACGGTAATGTGAGGAGGATAATGGAGGAAGAAGCGGACAGGAAATTGAGAGACCTCAGGAGCAGGCTGGAAGAGGAGAAGAGGGGTGTATTTTACCAGTGTAAATGCCGTCGTATCCTGTTTGAGGATGCAGCGGCGAGGGATTTCTGGTGTGATGAATGCGGTTCGAGGTTTGAATACGTTGATAATGGCGATTTGATAAGCGAGTTAGAGGACGAGATAGAGAAGATAGAGAAGTGGAAGAAGCAGATAAGCGAAGGATAAGGGGCGAGTGTGTGAAGCTACTGAGGGCGGCAGGATGTGAAGAAGCGGTTATCAAGCATTGCATCGCAGTTGCGGAGCTCGCATTGGAGATAGCGGCGGCGAGTAAAAACAAAAACGGGAATGAAAATAAAAGCATTGATGAGGAACTGGTCTTTACCGGTGCTCTACTCCACGATATCGGCAGGGCTCGCTCTCATGGCGTGGAGCATGGCTTTCTGGGCGGTGAGATAGCGAAATCGCTGGGATTGGATGACGAGCTGGTGAAGATAATACAGAGGCATGTGGGTGCTGGTATAACTGCGGAAGAGGCTAAACAACTGGGATTACCCCGGATATCACTCATGCCTGAGACGATGGAGGAGAAGATAGTAGCGTATGCGGACAGCCTGATAGAGGGCACGAGAAGGACGAGTATAGAACACGCGTTGTCTAATTTAAAGAAGAAATTAGGGGAGAGCCATCCGGCGGTGGCGAGGTTGAAGAAGCTGCATGAGGAAGTGACAGGGTTTTGAGTTATCTCTCCAGCGCTGCTGCTCTTCGCTCATCCTTCAGGTCTAATTTCGTTATCATCACATTGGAAGGGTGTACGGGACGCGGCACTTCTGACATGTCCGCCCTCGCTATAACAACACCTTCTATCGTTATCCGCTCCCTCTTGAGGTCTACCGACCTGACTTTGCCCTCCGCACCTTTATCATCGCCCCTTAATACCCGCACAGTATCGCCCTTCCGCACCGGGAAGCTCCTTCTGTTGTATCTCTCACGTAGTTCTCTGGAGAGCGGTGCACTAATGAACTTATGGCGGAGGTGCAGAGGCGCTTTAAACCTCGCTCTCCTCTGTTTCCTCGGCTGTTTTGAGCTCACCATCTTCATCACCTCAAACTATTCCAACTTTCTCCTTTATCTTATTCAGGCTCGTTTTTATCTCGGTGATTTCTGATTTGAGCCATTTCATATCTTCTTCAAATCTCTCTTTAATAACATTTCTGACCTTCTCACTCTCTTCCCGCACTACGTTAATCAACATATCCTGTTTACTCAGCATCTGGTCCTGCTTACTGAGCATCTGGTCCTGCTTACTGAGCATCTGGTCCTGCTTACTGAGCATCTGGTCCTGCTTACTGAGCATCTGGTCCTGCTTACTGAGCATCTGGTCCTGCTTACTGAGCATCTGGTCCTGCTTACTGAGCATCTGGTCCT